>NZ_JBEOOB010000004.1:0-167720 GCF_040308685.1 Pseudoalteromonas sp. 20-MNA-CIBAN-0454
GTGATGATGATTTTACCGACCTAATGCCGTGGAATGTGCAGCTAGACTTCGATTATAGCTAAGCGCACTGCTTAAATGCGCGCTTACGGAATAAATTTAATTTTTTAATGTCTGCTATTCGCTCATATAGTGAAATAGATTGCATTGCATAATTAAAGTTTTTATATTGAACGACAATATTTTATTAGGTATTAATAAAGCACTGTGTGCAAAGGAAAGCATGTGAATTATAAAAAAATATACTACCCAGTTAAAGGACTTGCTGTTTTATCTTTAGTTGCTGTTGCGATTAAATACTGGATGCCAACTGAAATTGGCTTTGCGTTTATGCTATTGCCTTATTTGCTTTTATATTTTTTAGCTAATGCTAAGAACTATCAAAATAAACGGCTCATTATTATTAGATTTATAGCTGCATTATTTACTATTATTTTAGCGCCAGTACTCATTTTTGGTATTGAACCTGACCCTCAGGCTGGAATGGGTATTATGTTTTTACTGATAATGCAGCTAGCTGCAATTAGTGCCTCTGAATTTATTATATTATTCTTTTATGTTGATAATGATTAAAAGCAAACTACTCATTTAAAGCTGTTACAGTGTAGTTGCGTTGCGGTTTGAAAAAACGAAGGGGTCAAACCTGACTTCATACATCACAATTTTTGACGGTCCGCTTCTCGCTCATACCCGAATTTTTTTGTAGCAAGCTAAGCTTAAAACTCCATAAACACCGGAGTACAACTAATGCACCAGTTAACTATATATCAGCCTAAAGAGCCTTGGAATAAAAATAAGCTTGTAGGACAAAAGTTACCTTTAAAATTACAGCAAATATGGGCTATCCGAATACGACTAGAACTTTTTCATAAAATAAGAGATCTAGCACTATTTAACCTAGCCATAGATAGCAAACTAAGAGGGTGTGATTTAGTTTCACTAAAAGTTAATGATATCGCTCATGGTAAAACAATCCAATCAAGGGCAATAGTCGTTCAAAAAAAGACTGGTATGCCTGTTCAATTTGAAATTACTGGAAATACAAGGAAATCAATTGTGGCGCTCATAGAGCAATTTACTCTCAATTCTTATGATTACTTGTTTAAGTCACGAATTCATTCCTCTGAACACCTTTCAACCCGTCAATATGGACGTATAGTTGATTCTTGGGTCACCTCAATTGGATTAGATAAGACTCAATATGGCACTCATTCTATGAGACGTACCAAACCATCACTAATTTACAAAAAAACTAAAAATTTAAGAGCCTGTCAGCTTCTACTTGGCCATAGAAAACTAGAGAGCACTGTCAGGTACTTGGGAATAGAAGTTGATGATGCGTTAGAAGTATCAGAACAGATCGATGCTTAAATTTGAACCTAAGCCAGACTCGAAGTTAGAGTCTGGCACGTATCAATTGTTATCACTCAGCAACGCCTAAATTTAGCGTGAGAATTCGCTCAGAGGGTTAAAGTCACGCCAGCGCTATTTGCTGGCGATAAGATTTGATTGTTAGCTGTATTACTTTACAGGCTACCTGATGACCATCTATTTTTTGCTTAGCTTCAAGTCCGTATTTTGCTCCTTGATCTCAGCGATAAAAATTGAATTATTGGCGACAGCCAGTTCCAGCGCACGCTCAGATGCAATTAACGCATCAGGTAAATTCTTATTCAAACTGTAAGCTGTTGCTAAACTATCCCACAGTATCTCTGAATTAGGAAAAGTCTCAGTACCTTTTTCCAAAATTTCAACGCCCCATGCTGGCTTATCTTCATACGTAGCTTTGAGCCCATAAACATTATACTGATGTGCCGATAAAGGGAATGCATAACCGAACTCTTTAGCTTTATCCTCATAAAATTTTATTAGGTTCGACAGAGGCATGATATCAATCTCAGGTACCGCATTCCAATCAGAAAAAATAGCTTGTAACCCTTTTGCCATTCCTACTACGGGAGTGGTGTCGTGTGTTTCATCGGGGAACCTTGCGTACTTATAATAAAGCCCTGATTTTGATTTTTTTTCCAATGCCAATAACATGCGATCAAAAGCTTCGGGCATTTCGTTCGGCTCACTTGCCATACTTAGAAACCATCGAAAAGTTTTTGCTCCACTGGTTGAGTGCTTCTTTTCAAAGTCTGTAACTATTGTAGCTTCATCCCACCAAAGACTTGGGCTAATGGATATCGCAGCATTAAATTTAGTATTACCTTTAACTGCAAGGTAACTGGTATATAGACCAGAAAGTGAGTGGCCTGCGATAACATAATAAGGCGCAACTCTATATTGCTTATTAAGTTGGTTTAATAACTCTTCTTGTAGGAAACGCGTGAGTAAGTCAGCTTTACCGGCTCGACCGACAAATGCTTCAGGCTCAGTATGAGTAAAAAATGCTAATCTATTTTTTAGACTTACACCTACAACAATCATTTCCGGTATTGCTGCATAAGTGCTGTAAAAATGCGCGCTAGCTGCCGCGTGATTGAATTGAGTGGCGCCATCTAATACAACTAGTACAGGGTATGAAAAGTTATCAGAATGTCGATAAGTGTCTGGTAACGATATCTGAACGGTAACGTCTTTTCCTAGGAACTCAGAATTTAGACTCAAGCGGTCATACTGCGCAAGAGCTTGAGTAGAATTTAAAAAAAATAAAACGATTAATATAAATCTCATTGGATACCTTTAAAGTTAACGGCTTATTCAACACCATTTAGATGGTTTATAACACACGAAAACAGCGGTTAATAATGTTATCAGACAAAATTAGGCTCCTACTCAAAGAAGTAGGAATAAATTTAACTTTTTCAGTGTCTGCTTTTCGCTCTAAGCTGACTATCAACGCTGCTAATTATGGGTATTTAGCTTCTAATCAGAGACTTCAAGATTGCAGGCTAAATTTAGCCTACAACTTATTAATTACGTGCTTAGCAACAGCAAGTGGCCTGCCAACTTTGCAACCCCCACCAAATCAAGTATTCAGTGATTGCTCGTTTTACTATGGGTCCTTCGCCTCGCACCTAAAATCACATCATCATCCACACTACAAATGCTACAGAAAAACCGACTAAGTACAGCAATCCTACCCAACTTAAGCTTTTAAGTAGTACGCCGTGTTTAATGCTGGGCTCGGAGCGCACTAGGCTAAAGTTAAGCCATGCAAATATAGGGGTGGTTACAAATGACAGTGTCATGGCAAAGGTAAGCATAGGGCCTAAGGCTGATTCAAAAAATAAAATAACCGCCATACCAGCAAGTGCTTGCAGTATTAGCCATGTATTTAAGCTGTGTTTTGATTGCTTAAAACCAAGTAATTTATGCGATTCGTTTAAAGTACGCGCATAACCATCTAGTACCGTTAATGTGGTGCCAAACATACATAAAAAAGCGATGGCTGATACTAGCGGCCTTGCCCACTCGCCAATGGTAAGTGCGTACATATCAATAAGCTGTTTGGCAAAAGCGACCCCACCGAGTTCTATATTACTGCTTTGCCCGTATTGCACTAATACACCTAAGCTAAAAAACACCAGCGCTAAGCCTGCGGTTAACCAGTAACCCACGTTAAAGTCGAATAAGCCTTCGCGTTTAGATATTGTTTGTTGTGTTTGTTTTTCTTTTAACCACAGTGAGCTAAGTGCGGATATTTCAATGGGGGCGGGCATCCAGCCCATTAGTGCCACCATAAAGCTAAGCATGGCTAACTCATACGGCGAAGGGCCTACATAGTCAGCAGGTGCCATTGGGCCATTACTAAAGGCAATAGCGAGTGCTATTAATGTTGCTAATGTAAGTAGCCCCATAATGCCTTTTGCCACGTTATCTAGCGCTTTAAAGTGCCCTAGCAAAAGTATGGTTAAGCACACGCCAAGTAAAATCCAACACAGCAGTGTTATTTCTATTGTGATAGGTAGTGCGTAATGCAACAAGCTTGCGGTGAGTAATAATACGCCTGCGGTATTAACGATAGCGGCAACAACATTTAGGACAATGAAGCTGTAAAAATAAAATGGCCCTTTGCTTTTATAACCCTCTACTAGGCTATTTTTGGTAGCGAGTGTGTACTCCATGCCAAAGCGAAAAAATGGGTACTTTAAAACGTTTACTACTAAAATAAGCCAAAATAATTGCCAGCCAAATATGGCTCCCGCTTGGGTTGATGCCACTAAATGTGAACCACCAATTGCAGCGGTTGCCATTAGAATTCCCGGCCCCAATGCATTTAAGCGAGTTTGCCAATTTGATACTACAGAGCGCATGTGTGTACTTACTGTTTATTTATAATAATGAATAAATTACAGAGTTTTAACGCAAAATGAAAGCTGAAAAGTATTAATAAATGAGGGGGTAAAACGAAGCTAATAAATAATGGTTTTAGGCCCTAAAAGTTAGGGCCTAAACTCTAAAAACGTTAACGAAGATCCATCTCTTGGATGATTTCGTGTGCAATTTCTGGGGTTGTTATTTCTGGTTTTTCATGCAAATTAGCTTTAATTTGCCCTTTGCGATGTTTTAGTGACGTATCTAGTTTTTTTGCGGCACTACTAATTGCTGGATACAGCACTTCGTTTTCGCCCTTAACCGATATACGTGCACCTTCGTAAATAGTGCTAATTTCCGCTTGAAGCTTGTTGTGAACTTTAGAAAGAATAATGTCGAGCGCGATCAAAGATGGAAAGTGATTCGCTATTTTTGAAAACTTTTCGTTTACGTGTTCTCTAATTGAATCAGTAACGTCAACATGGTGACCTGTAAGATTAATTTTCATTTTATATCCTTTTATGTGTTACTTCATAGTTAGTATTGGGGGCAATATGAATTAACACAAGGAGAAATGTAACTATTTAAGCAAATATTTGTTAGTAAAGCTGATTTAGATCACTCACTGAGCATTAAACATGCAAAAGCCCGCATTATACGGGCTCTTTAAGCGGTTAAATAACATACTAACCGCGTTGTATTTGTGCTATTAATCTGTGTATGAACAGCAATAATCAGCAAAATCGCTTACTTTTACCTTAAAGCTTACGTTTGCATCAACATTAAATGATTCGCCCGCATTAAATGTTTTCCACTCGCTTTCACCTGGCAATAAAATATCCCACTGCCCTGCTAATAATTCCATACATTCTTTTTGGTTAGTGTCGAACACAAACTCACCTGGTTGCATAAAGCCTAATGTTTTTGCTTCACCACTGCCTAATAAAACGGTTCGGCTTGACACTTTGCCATCAAAATACACATTGGCTTTTTTAATTACACTAACATTTTCGAACTTTGACATATTTAGCTCCTGCTAATAATTTAAGATTTTTATTTATAAATTTTATCGCACTACCTTGCCTGATAGCTTACTTTCTTGCAAGGAAAGCAGTATTGCTTTAAGTGAAGTTGTTTCATATTCGTGCATAAAAAAACCCGCAACATATGCGGGTTTTTCAATTGCTTACTTTATTTAATCAAAGGCGATTAAAAAAGTTCGTTTGCTTTGTTTACTATGTTCTCAACAGTAAAGCCAAAGTGCTCAAACAGCTCACCTGCAGGCGCTGACTCACCAAAGGTAGTCATACCTACTACTGCGCCATTTAGGCCAACGTACTTGTACCAGTAATCAGCAATACCTGCTTCTACTGCTACGCGGCGTGAAACAGATGCTGGCAATACACTTTCTTTGTATGCTGCGCTTTGCGTTTCAAAAGCATCAGTACACGGCATAGATACAACACGTACCTTTTTACCTTGCTTGCGTAGTTCGCTTGCAGAATCTTGTGCTAGTTGCACTTCAGAACCCGTTGCAATGAAAATAAGCTCTGGATTGCCGTCGCAGCTAAGGATGTAACCACCCTTTTTAACGTCGCTCAGTTGCTGTGCGTTACGTGCTTGTTGCTCTAAACCTTGGCGAGTAAAGATTAGTGATGTAGGACCGTCTTTACGCTCAATAGCTTGTTGCCATGCAATTGCCGACTCAACTTGGTCACATGGACGCCAGTTGTATAAGTTAGGCGTTAAACGCATGCTTGCAATTTGCTCTACTGGTTGGTGAGTTGGACCATCTTCACCTAAACCAATTGAATCGTGCGTGTATACAAAAATGCTTGGTTGCTTCATTAATGCAGCCATACGTACGGCATTTTTTGCATATTCAACAAACATTAAGAACGTAGCACCGTAAGGAATAAAGCCTTTATGCAGCGCAATACCATTCATAATTGCCGACATACCAAACTCACGTACACCGTAATAAATGTAGTTACCGCTTGCATCGTCGCGTGTTAAGCCTTTAGAGCCATCCCAAATTGTTAGGTTTGAGCCAGCTAAATCGGCAGAGCCACCCATAAATTCTGGTAATAACGGGCCAAATGCGTTTAATGCATTTTGCGACGCTT
Source organism: Pseudoalteromonas sp. 20-MNA-CIBAN-0454 (assembly GCF_040308685.1). Classification (NCBI taxonomy): domain Bacteria; kingdom Pseudomonadati; phylum Pseudomonadota; class Gammaproteobacteria; order Alteromonadales; family Pseudoalteromonadaceae; genus Pseudoalteromonas; species Pseudoalteromonas sp. 20-MNA-CIBAN-0454. Next base: position 6,387 of record NZ_JBEOOB010000004.1, read on the forward strand.
TACGAGACGCAGGGTTTGCTGGATTTGCTTGCAGCTCTTCAATGTATGCTTGAGATTTTTCAGCCCAATCGCCTGGCAGTTCGTTGTTAATACGACGCTTGTATTCTGACGCTAGCTCTGGGTATGCTTTTGCGTATGCTGCAAATTTTTCATCCCAGCTTGATTCAAGCTGTTGACCTTTTTCTTTGCTATCCCATTGTGCATAAATGTCTGCAGGGATTTCGAATGCATCGCCAGTCCAACCTAAAAATTCGCGAGACGCTTTAATTTCGTCCTCACCAAGTGGTGCACCATGGCAGTCGTGGCTACCCGACTTATTAGGTGAGCCGTAACCAATAATTGTTTTACAACAAATTAGTGATGGCTTATCGGTAACACTTTTAGCTTCTGCGATTGCAGCACTTATAGCATCGCTGTCGTGGCCATCAACACCACTAATTACATGCCAACCGTATGCTTTAAAGCGAGCTGGCGTATCATCGGTAAACCAACCTTCTACTTCGCCATCGATTGAAATGCCGTTGTCATCCCAAAATGCAACAAGTTTACCTAGGCCTAATGTGCCTGCAAGTGAACCAGCTTCATGAGAAATACCTTCCATTAAGCAGCCGTCGCCCATAAATGCATAGGTAAAGTGATCAACAATATCGTGACCTTCACGGTTAAACTGTGCAGCTAGCGCTTTTTCGGCAATTGCCATACCTACTGCGTTAGTGATCCCTTGACCTAACGGGCCGGTAGTAGTTTCGATTCCTGGTGCATAACCGTACTCTGGGTGACCAGGTGTTTTTGAATGCATTTGACGGAAGTTTTTAATTTCGTCTAACGGTAAATCATAACCCGTTAAATGTAATAAAGAATAAATAAGCATTGAACCGTGGCCGTTCGATAATATAAAGCGATCTCGGTCAGCCCACTCTGGGTTTGTTGGGTTATGTTTTAGATAATCGCGCCATAATACTTCTGCGATATCTGCCATGCCCATAGGGGCTCCAGGATGACCAGATTTGGCCTTTTGTACTGCGTCCATTGACAAGACACGAATAGCATTTGCAAGTTCTTTGCGAGATGGCATGAATTCTCCTACCTTAATATATTTTTGCGCGGGTATTTATGTATTCGATTATGCCGCCGTATAACTTGGCGACTAGTGTATAGTCCATTCTTACTTATTGTAGGGGCGGTGTGCAATTAAAAACCCATAATAATAGGTCATTATGAATATTTTTTGAGACCGAAAAGTTATTAAATATTTTATTTAGACGTCTAGGCGTAAAAACACTATGCAAGGTGTTTTGTTTTCGATAAAATACGCCCCTTAATTTTTAAGCGCTAATACCGACGTTTGTGAAGCGCAATATTTGTGAGCAGAAATACAATGGCAAAACATTTATTTACTTCTGAATCTGTTTCTGAAGGTCATCCGGATAAAATCGCCGATCAAATCTCTGATGCGGTACTTGATGCTATCCTTGAGCAAGATTCTCATGCCCGAGTTGCGTGTGAAACTTACGTAAAAACCGGTATGGTTATGGTTGGTGGTGAAATCACTACTAGCGCATGGGTTGATATCGAAGAAATTACACGTAAAACAATTCGCGACATTGGCTACACTAATTCAGATATGGGTTTTGATGCAGATTCATGTGCAATTTTAAACACTATTGGTAAACAGTCTCCTGACATTAACCAAGGTGTTGACCGTACTAGCCCAGAAGAGCAAGGCGCTGGCGATCAAGGCTTAATGTTTGGTTACGCATGTAACGAAACTGAAGTACTAATGCCTGCTCCTATTACCTACTCACACCGTTTAGTGCAGCGCCAAGCACAGGTTCGTAAAAGCGGTGAGCTTAACTGGTTACGCCCAGATGCAAAATCACAAGTTACGTTTGCATACGAAAACGGCAAGCCAGTAGGTATTGATGCTGTTGTACTTTCTACACAGCACAGCGAAGATATTTCACAAAAAGATTTAATCGAAGCGGTGATGGAAACTATCATCAAGCCGGTACTTCCTGCTGAGCTAATTACTAGCGCGACTAAGTTTTTTATTAACCCAACAGGTCGCTTTGTAATTGGCGGACCAATGGGCGATTGTGGCTTAACCGGTCGTAAAATCATTGTAGATACCTACGGCGGCATGGCTCGTCACGGTGGCGGTGCTTTCTCTGGTAAAGATCCATCAAAAGTTGACCGTAGTGCTGCCTATGCTGCACGTTATGTTGCTAAAAACATTGTTGCTGCTGGCCTTGCTGATAAGTGTGAGCTACAAGTATCGTACGCTATTGGTATTGCAGAGCCTACGTCTATAAGCGTAGAAACCTTTGGTACCAGCAAACTAGAAGAAAGCCGTTTAATTGAGCTTATTCGTGAGCACTTTGACTTGCGCCCTTACGGTTTAATTAAAATGCTTGATTTAGAGCGCCCTATCTACCTTCCAACGGCGGCTTACGGCCACTTTGGTCGTGAAGAGTTCCCTTGGGAGCGTACTGATAAAGCAGAAGCACTTCGCGCTGCTGCTGGCCTTTAAGCCAACATACTATTAAAAATATAAACGGCCCTTTTAAGGGTCGTTTTTATATCTAAAGCTTATTATTCAAGCCGTGAAACATAAATCACTCTCGAATTGTTTTGCACTTTCGGTATATACTCGTTTTACTATAAAAGCTTAGGGAATTAAAAATGGCCGACAACTTTCGTGTTACCTTTGTAGGACTCGCTGAGGGCGTTGACAGCAAAGCTGTTACTGCCATGCTTGCTACAAAATTAAAAACGTCAGATGAAAAAGTAGCTCTTTTTTTTAAAGGTAAGCCACTGTTTGCGCCAAGTAATAAAGACAAAGCCCTAAAGCAAGCCAAACTACTTGCCAGCTTAGGTATTAAAAGTAAGCTGCAGGCTGTTACCAACCCTAATAAAAATACTCAACTGACAAGTGCAACGAGTAGCCAGCGCGATGACAGAATTTTTGATGCGCTTGATTACATTACCAGTAGCTTAATTCGCCTTGAAGAAAAACTAGACGAGCTTGAACAGCGCCTACCCGAGGTTGAAGCCACAGCAATTACCGATGAACACATAGAGTGGCAAGACGATGATCTTATGCTTGATGATGAGTTGCTCACGCCACTGCAAAAACGCAGTAATGTGTTGTTATATTCACTCATAGCAACTGTGGTTACTTTGCTTATTTTATTAGCAATATATTTAACCGTCCCTAACTTATTCTCTTTTTAATTACGGGGTGAAATCCTAAAGTGAGCAATAAACGTGCAACAATAAGAGCGTCTGTCCGCGAACTGCGTAATAATTTATCAAGTAACCAACAATTAATTGCCGCCCAATCGCTAAAAGTGAATTTTATTCAATACTTAAATGGCAAAAAAAACACTAAAAAAGAGCATGTTGCCATTTATTTTAGTAACGACGGCGAGTTAGATACCTCATTGTTAATTAATGAATTATGGGATAAAGGGCACACCCTTTACCTACCTGTAATCCACCCCTTTAACGGGGCTAGTTTACTATTTCAGCGTTATGAAAAAAACTCACCCATGAAGGCAAACCGCTATGGTATCTTGGAACCTAAGCTCAATTGTACTCAAATATGCCCGTTACCAGAGCTTGATTACCTACTTATGCCATTAGTGGCATTTGATAACCAAGGTAATCGCTTAGGAATGGGGGGTGGGTTTTACGATCGGACATTGGCGCGGCTACACCAGCAACACTGGCAAAAGCCGCAACTTATTGGTTTAGCACATGAATGCCAAAAAGTAACAGCTTTACCCATAGAATCATGGGATGTGCCACTTAAAACAATTATCACCCCAAATAAAACCTACTGTTGGTAAAGCGTTACTTTGTATACCAGCAGAAATTTTTGACATAAATGAGCATAAAACAATGACACAAGACGAATTAAAAAAAGCAGCTGCTTGGGCAGCGTTAGAGTTTGTAAAAGAGAACATTATTGTAGGCGTAGGTACAGGCTCAACGGTTAATCACTTTATTGATGCACTAGGCTCAATAAAAGACACCATTAAAGGTGCGGTTTCTAGTTCAGAAGCCTCAACTGCTCGTTTAAAAGCGCTAGGCATTGAAGTATTTGAACTTAATGACGTTGATGTTTTAGATGTATACGTTGACGGCGCTGATGAAATTAACGCCCATAACGAAATGATTAAAGGCGGCGGTGCAGCCCTTACTCGTGAAAAAATAGTAGCAGCGGTAGCTAAACAATTTGTGTGCATTGTAGATGACACCAAATTAGTAGCAACCTTGGGTGGTTTTCCACTGCCGGTTGAAGTTATACCCATGGCACGCAGTTACGTAGCACGCGAATTATTAAAACTTGGTGGTGATCCTGTGTATCGCCAAGGTGTAGTTACCGATAACGGTAACGTTATTTTAGATGTACATAATTTAAAAATTACCCAAGCTAAACAACTTGAAACACAAATTAATCAAATTGTTGGCGTAGTTACCAACGGCCTATTCGCAGAGCGTGGCGCTGATAAAGTGATTATCGGCACTAAAAATGGGCCACAAATTAAATAGGATGAGGTTATGAGTAAGGTATCGTTGGCAAAAGACAAAATTAAAATTCTTTTGCTTGAAGGTGTTCACCAAAGCGCTGTTGAAACGCTAAAACGTAACGGTTATAGCAACATCGACTATGTTAAAACATCCTTACCTGAGGACGAGCTAAAAGAACGTATTAAAGACGTACACTTTGTGGGGCTTCGTTCTCGTACTCATATTAACCAAGCTGTGTTAGAAGCTGCTGAAAAGCTCGTTGCGGTTGGCTGCTTTTGTATTGGCACTAACCAGGTTGACTTAAATGCGGCGCGCGAACGTGGTATCGCAGTATTTAACGCACCATTTTCTAACACCCGCTCGGTTGCAGAGCTTGTACTTGGTGAAATACTGTTGCTATTACGCGGTATTCCACAGCGTAATGCTGCTGCACATCGTGGCGGCTGGTTAAAAACCGCAAACGGCTCGTTTGAAGCTCGTGGTAAAACATTGGGTATTATTGGCTATGGCCACATTGGTACCCAGTTAGGTATTATGGCCGAAAATATTGGTATGCATGTTGAGTTTTACGATATTGAAGATAAGTTATCACTTGGCAACGCTAAGCAAGTACATAATTTAACTCAGCTATTACAACGCTCTGATATTATTACTTTGCATGTACCTGAAACCCCACAAACTAAGAACCTTATTGGCACTGCCGAACTTGCGGTTATGAAACAGGGCGCTATTTTAATAAACGCTTCACGCGGTACTGTGGTTGATATTGACGCATTGGCAGAAGCGCTTACCGACAAAAAACTCAGTGGTGCAGCAATCGATGTATTCCCGATTGAGCCTAAATCTAACGATGAAGAGTTTGTATCGCCACTGCGTAATTTTGACAATGTTATTTTAACGCCGCACATTGGTGGTTCAACTCAAGAAGCACAAGAAAACATTGGTATTGAAGTAGCTGGAAAATTAGCTAAATACTCAGATAACGGCTCAACTATTACTGCTGTTAACTTCCCTGAAGTATCACTACCAGAGCTTGCTAATCGTAGTCGCTTACTGCATGTACATCACAACCGCCCTGGCGTATTAACACAAATAAACCAAGCGTTTGCACAGCACGGTATTAACATTGCCGCGCAGTACCTACAAACTGATGAATCAATTGGTTATGTAGTTATTGATGTAGATACCGACCACTCAGAAGTTGCCCTTAAAGAGCTAAGCGCTGTTGAAGGCACGATAAGAGCACGTATTTTACACTAACTAATTTAAGCTTTAGAAAATTTTAAGCCGCGTTTACTTTATAGTAAACGCGGCTTTTTTATTCCCCTGCTTAGCGGTAAAACTAATTAAAATAGGAATATATTTTAATTTTGATTAACTGCCTGCTCTATTCTTTTATCAGGCACTAACCATAGCAGCGCCACTGCCACATATATTACTTGTGCTAACCACGGTGCTACAAATGCTACACCAACTGCCGATAAGTAAAGCGCCATAGACACTTTGACTTTCCAATCTGCGCCGATTGCTTTGCGTAAAACAGAGCTGCAGCCATCTGTTGCCATTATGCTGCGTTGTAAAATATTATACGCAATCGCCGCCATAAACAGCACGGCACCATAAGTCGCGGTAGGTAGCGGCTCAAAGTGATTACCTCCCATCCAACTGGTCGAGAACGGGAATAATGATAACCAAAAAAGTAAATTTAAATTTGACCACAATACCCCACCCGAAACACTGCCAGCAGCGTGTAATAAATGATGGTGGTTATTCCAGTAAATTCCTACGTATACAAAACTTAAAACATAACTAAAAAAGTTAGGGAGCATAGGCACAAGTGCTTCAATTCCTGCGCCTTCAGGTATTTTTAGCTCCAATACCATAATGGTAATAATAATTGCCAACACACCATCACTAAAAGCTTCTAATCGACCTTTTCCCATCTGTAACCCCGTTCAACTTTAAGTAATTAGTTTGAGCCTTAATGGCTATTTAATACGATAAATAACAGCTTTTATAGTAATGAATACTAACGATTAAATAAGTACCGGTAAACTAATTGTTAATTCTTGAGCGTTAACACCTAGTATAAACGTAAAATTTACGCATAAAAAAGCGCGAGTTAAACTCGCGCTTTAATTATGTGCGTCGTACTATTATTTTTAACTGATAGCACGATTGCTAGAGCGACTTTTAGTCGCCTTTAACTTCTAAATTAATGTACTCTACAAGTTTTTCAGGCTGGCCTATTAGCATCATTATTTGTTGGTTAACTTCCATCATAGTTTTGCCTTCAGGTAGTTTTGCCGACACGCTAAATGAATTTAAACCTTTTACAAAGCCGCTAATCGCCTCTGCAATCTCTTCGGTTACTGGCGCTTGCTGTAGTTGCTGCTCAACCATCATTTGCATTTGCTCAACATTCATACCTTGCTTAACAAGCTCACTTTCTAGCAACGCTTTAAGCTCGCCTTGGTTATTAAGTTCAAAGTTAACACTGCGCGGCTCTAACTTACTCATGGCTTTCATTATTAGCGTTTGCTGCTGTAATTCTTGCTCATAAGTTAAAGGCTGGCTGCCCGCTGCTTGCTGCGCTTTACTAATCGCAAGCGATGCATCCATAAGTGCTTGTGTGTTTGCCAGTCCCATATTCATATTAAAGCTAACAATGTCTTTTGCATCTAACTTAACAACCACATCGCTGTCGCCCGACTTTTCATCGTAATCAAGTGATGAATGTAAATCGTAACTGGCCGACGCTAACATAGTATTTGTATCGGCTGGTAATTTAGCCACAAAGTCTTTATTAAATTGAAAGCTTTTTACATCAAATGTAGTGTGTGGTGAAATTTTATCGGTTTCGTAGCCTGTCACTTCAATGCTTTGAATACTGGCAACATTATCGCCTTCAGAACTAATGACTTCCATATTGCTAATTTCTACACTATTGGAAATAACACTAGCCGATAAGTCTGCATACTTAAATGTAGCGCCGGTTTGCTCGCTCACTAGTGCTAGTTGCTTATCTATTTCTGCACGTACTTCTTTAGTGGCTACGTGATTTGCATAACTTACGCCACCAACACCGGCAGCTACAATTGCTGCAGCTATAACTAACTTTTTCATGTTATTTCCTTATTTAAGTCTTTATATAAATTGTTTCAGCTCAAGAGTAACATTGCAGAACATCACCGATAAGCGTTTTTGCTAATTAATTAAACTAAGTAACTCATGTACTGTTTTTATCGGGGTGATCTTAGCGCCCAGCCCTTCCATTGATTTATGGTAATTACGAAATGGAATAAATATTTCCGTAAAGCCATGCTGCGCAGCTTCTTTAACGCGCGGTACGCCACTGTCTATTGGGCGTACGTCGCCATTTAAACTCAGCTCTCCCATAATACAAGTGGTACGTGGCACCACAAAATCATTTAAGCTGCTAAGTAGCGCAGCAACCAACGCTAAATCTATACAGGTTTCTGATTCATCAATTTTTAAGCCACCCACTATATTAAAAAACGTATCGTGAAATATTTTAGTTTTTGTGTGCTTACGCAGTATGCCGGTGAGCATTTTTATTCGGTTCATGTTTAAACCAACGCAAACACGCTGCGGAAATTCCGCCTCAATCTCAGTGGTTAAACATTGAATTTCGAGTAATAAATTACGATTACCTTTACGAATACACGTAATTGCAGAGCCAGGTGAATCTGTAGTTGAGCCTGATAAAAATATTTCGCTGGGGTTATCAACGCTGAGCATACCGCGTTCGCACATTCTAAAAATACCGACTGTATCTATATCACCAAAGCGGTTTTTATTTGCTCGTAAGGTACGAATTTGCCCATCGTTAGTATCTATATGCAATAGAGCGTCAACTATATGCACCAGCGTTTGCGGACCAGCTATTTCGTTGTTTTTATTTACATGGGCAATAATGAACATAGTGACATCATTTTGCTTACAGTATTGCGTAAGTGCTTGCGCGGCACTTTTCACTTGCGAAGGCGAGCCTGGGCTACCGTTAGCTGTGTCGGTGACCACTGCTTGAATGGAGTCTATTACTGCAAACTTAATTTTATTTTTATCGAGTTCTTCAATGATGGTTTCAACACTGGTTTCGGAAAGTAAATAAAGCGCATCAGGGTTATAGTTTAGCTTTAAGCGATTTACTCTGTTTTTAAACTGCGATAAAGATTCTTCTGCGGTACAGTAAAGTGAAGGCATACGTTGTGACATTCGCGCCACTAAATCAGATAACAAGGTTGTTTTACCGGCCCCAGGATCGCCTGAAATTATATTAACTGATCCCGTTGTTACACCGCCACTTAAAACACGATCGAGCTCGCCAATTTCAGTGAGCTGTTTTTCGGTTTCTGCGGTAGCAATATCATTAATTTTTTTAGAACCGCCACCAATCCCCCCAGCATAACCACCTACACTTACGCGTGCCGATGCTTTTTTACTTTGCCCTGCTGACGGTTTAAATTCTGCTAATGTGTTCCATGCACCACAGCGGCATTGACCTTGCCAACGTTGGTAGTTCATGCCACATTCGGTACAAACAAACTCTACTTTTGCCGCTTTAGCCATTTATAACTTTACCTACTATTCTTTAATTTTAAAAATACTTAATGTTAAGTGCTTATTTTATCATTTTAAACTTTCGCCTAACAATGAGTCATGCCAACAAGATAATTTAGCACTACTATTATTATCTATAAATGCTGTTTTCTTTTTTACTATACTTTAGGGCATACTTATTGCTTGAATAATAGTTTAAAGTAACTTGCCAATAAATTGGTATTTAACACATAATAACAAGCGCTAAACTGTAGTTACTCGAATAATCGTACCTATATTAATAACAATAACACGATACGACATTTATTGAGTTTTCTAATAAATGGATTTAATAGTATACCTACTTTTTTAATTAGACGGTGATGGTTTTATAAATGGCTGAAGACATACTGCTCAAGCACGAAGATCTTATATCTGAATTAAAACATTATTTAGGCAACCCTAAATTTGATTTAATTTTTAAGTCTAAAATAGCTGGGCTTACAAAGCCTGAACAGTTTTTAATGAAAATGGAAATGACACGCTTATCTCAGCCGATAGCGCGCTTTATTGACTTACGTGGTTTGGTGACTGGGCAGGTAAAGCCTTATGATCACAATGGCAAACAACATTTCATGGATGAAACAGCGATTGAAGTATTTGAAGCTGCGCTAAAACAACACGGTGGTTATACCCTTGCCGTTTATGAGGCAGTGATGAACACCGAAAATAATCATCGGGTGTTACAACGCAAAACCACAGAAAAAATTGCAGAGCAAGCCATTGATGACTCCCTTAATACAAATGTTATAAAGTTTGCCTCTTATGAAAGCCGCTCTGAAGAGCGAATGAACTATTCAATTAAAGTAACGGTTGAATACAACGACAAAAAAAGTATTGCTGCTAGCACTTCCGATATATCCCTCAGTGGTTGTAAAATAAAGCTAGCCACTCGTTATGTGCTAAAAAAAGGACATTTAATCGCCTTGCGTTTGGTAGGTTTAGAGCAAGACTTTGAGCTAGGTTTAAAAAATGGCATTCAGTATGAGGTTGTCGCCGTAGAAAATATTTCTAAAGAGTTTAATCATATTCGTTTAAAACGCACCTTTATTGAAAATAATGAAGCGTTTGATAATTTTTTAGAAAGCTTTATCCACGGTAATAAACGTCGCTATAAAGTAAACCTTGATAATACGCTCGATGCTGTGGTTTCTAAGGGTTACGAGCAATACTATATTCCACGCGTCACCTCTTTATATGTGTTTTTAAGTAAAAAAGACAATGTACTTTATCCTAGCTTAAGTCTAACCACCGAAAACAACATTTTTATTCAACGTTACTTTACCGATGAACGCCAAACCCCTTGTTTATACAGTGTGCTTAATGAGCAACGCATTAATGCATTACTTTTAAAACAGGCTCCAGTTAAAGAAGATTATTTATATACTTTTACTCATATTTCAGCGGGCAAAATTTATTATTATTCTGCAACACGTAATGAGCTTGAACAAAACCCTCAGCTAAAAAACTTATTTTTAGGTTTTGGCAGTCAAAAAGACACTTGGCAGTGCTTTAAAATACAAATTATGCCAAGCCATCCAGATGACTCATTTATTCCTTTATCGTTACCAAACACTGTAAGTAAAAATATTGAAAAGCTCAATAAGCCGCCTTCTCCTCGGGTAGAAGGGTTAGTGAAAAATGTAAAATATATGGTGGTACTAACTGCTATTGGTAATAAAACTGAACAGCAACACTATCAGCAATTAAATTACGATAAAGCTTTGATTAATCAATTGAAGAATTTTGGCCATAGCAAAAGTAAGTCTGCGCCTTATTTAGATATTGTACCTTTAGAGTATGTAAATCTTCGCTCTGATAAGCGCTACTTATATAAAACGAATGTGTCGATTAGCGTAAACGATGAGGTAGTACATGGCCTTACTCGCGACTTTTCGGTTATGGGCTTGCAGCTTGAATGCAAACAACCAGTAAGCTTAAAAAAAGGCGACATTGTTTTACTCTCGTTTCCTGACTTACAAAAAATAACCAAAACATATCAGCTTAGTGAGCTAAAGTACGAAGTGATGGCTGTAAATAAGTCGTTCACTATTATTAATTTAAAAGCCAGCCGAGTTGCCGACTTACCCCATGCTGGAGTGCTGTTTTTTACGCAGTTAATTAACAGTAATAAAGATAAACTAAAAGTGTCAGAAGAAGCGCCTAAAGTGCCAGGGCTCTCTACAGCACTTAGAAATATGGTAACTAAAAGCGTTTGCCAGTTCCCACTTTATTTACATAAAGAAGGAGCGCACTTTAAAGCAGGTGCAATTGGCTTTGGCTTATACCCTAGCCCACTACATGTGCTTTTACAAAACTTTGGTTTGTTGGGTAATAAAACCGATTTATCGAGCATTATTACTGATGAGCAAATCGTTAATGTGATCACCCCACAGATAAAAGATCTTAGCCGCCAAGATCCGCCAAGCGCCTTTACACTTGTGATTAATTTTGATCCCCGTAAGGGCAGTATTTCAGAGTCTACTACCAGTTATTGCATAGCAGGTGAGGATTATAATGATTTTCAGGAACAAATAAGCAAAGGCTTAAAGTCGAATCTTATTTTTGTTATGCGCTTGTATATATCACGTACTGGACGCCCAGATACCGATTATTTATCTAACGAACTAAAATATGTGAGTCAATATGCGCTGCATAAAGCAAGGGAATTAGAAGAGGCATTGTGGTCTGTAGCGGGTGTCGGTGATATTGTCGATATCACCGAAGAAGCCTTAAGCCATTTAAAACTTGAACAGCAACAAGTTGACCAAATGGGTCGCCGCAAACTACTTTGGCTAAACCGCCTGCGTTAAACAGTAGCCACACTATTTAATGGTATAGCTAGCATATACAGTAATTGTAATAACGAGCCTTGGCAAATAGCTGCTTGGGCTTGCTCAACCACTTTTGCTTTACCATGTACTGCTACACCTAGCCCTGCTGTTGCCATCATTTTTAAATCGTTAGCCCCATCGCCAATCGCCACTGTTTGCGACTTTATTAATCCCAGCTGTTGCTGTAATGACTCTAAAATAACGGCTTTTTGCTGTGCATCTACAATTGTTCCTAATACTTTACCTGTGAGCTTATTATCTTTAAATTCAAGCACATTAGCGTGTACTTCATCTAAATTGATTAACGCTTGTACTTGCTCTGCAAAGGGTACGAAACCACCCGACGCAATGGCTAAGTGCCACTGATGCTGTTTAAGTATTTGGCAAAGCATTTTAATACCCGGCATTAAAGGTAAATTATTTTTTAACTCATCTATTAAGCTTTTTTCAATTCCGGTAAGTTTAGCGACGCGCTGATTTAGGCTTTCACTAAAATCAAGCTTACCAGCCATTGCCAGTGCAGTTACCGAAGCAACCTCATCGTATACGTTAGCTAAGCGTGCAATTTCATCTATGCACTCAATAGTAATAGCGGTTGAATCCATATCCATTACCAATAAACCTGGCTCATACAAGTTGGGTGGGCAAGCTATTTGCACTAGCTGAAAATCAAGTGTGCTGGAAAATTGTTGTAATACTAGCGGGTTAATCGGCAGCTCTGCTTGCTTAATATAAAAACACAGTGCCGCTGGTAAACTTAAGTCGGGCTGATACTGGCAAAGCCCTGTAACGGTTTGATTATGCTTCGCAAAAAAATCTATTATGGCTTTAATATGGGTAATACTAAAATTGCCAGCAAAGGCAATACTAAATAAACCTTGGTGTTTATTAGGTAGGTTTTTTAACGGTAAAAACACCTCATCCTGATAGCTAAACCATTTATTTAATACTAACTGCGTTAATGGTTGCTCAGCACCAGGCTGTGCCATGTTCGTTTGCGACATGGATTCTCCGTGAATTTTTTTGTTATCCTGATAGCTACTTACAAAATGTTAAATATATTACTTGCGCTAAATTCGCCATCAGGTGGGGTTTAAGGTTATAGTATACCCAAACAACTTGGGTATAGCATTTGTAACATCAAATCAAAATGCTGTCAGTAGTATATACGGTGACTATGAAAAATAACCATCTTAAAAACCCTATCACTGCCTCACAAAAAAAACGCTTAGTGCGTTTATTGCTTGCTACTGCCTGCTTAATATTACTGAGCTGGGTGGGCGTTAATAGTAGTTTTCAAAGCCATCAATTACTTTATGACAGTGCCGATAGTACTGCAAAATCGCTTACCAAATTTATGGCATTAAATGCTAAAACCCCGTTAATTGAAAAAAACAAACCGCAACTTAATGCACTATGTAACAACATAAGCAAAGATGAGTTTGTACTTTCAGCCACAATTTACGACCAGCAAGGCATGCTTATAGCCAGTAGCGATAATTGGCAATCGTTACATATTAGCGGCCAGCTATCTGAATCAACTCCTGGTGTTAGCAAACTTAAAACACCATTTATAGAACCCGTCGTAAGTGACGACGACAGACCCGTTGGTTTTGTATCTGTTACTTACTTAACCCGTGCAGCAGTTACATCTAGTCATAATCATTTTCATGACTTAGGTCGCCAAGTGTTATTAATGTTAGTAATTGCATGTATTTTTACTTGGCAACTTGGTCGTGGCTTAAAAATATGGCAGGTTAATCGTTATATACAAAAAACATCACAACATGAGTCGTAAAGCTCTGTAGCTAGTTGCTCTTTGTGTTGTTTGGGCTTTAACTCACACAATACATCAAATACCCGCACTATTTGCAGCGGCGTATTGATCTCCCCTTGATAACCACATAGCGGCATTGATGGTGAGTCGGTTTCAAGCACTAGGTGCGATGTATTTATATTGGCAATTACATCGCGCGTTTTAACCGCTCGCGGGTAGCTAATAACACCGCCTACACCGAGCTTAAAACCTTGCTTAATATAATATTGAGCTTGCTGAAGTGATCCCGAAAACGCATGAATAACCCCTCCATACTTAGGCTTACAACGCTTAAACGACTGCGCTATTAAATCATGGCTTTGCCTATGATGCACAATTAACGGTAACCCTAGCTGATTAGCCAGTGCTATTTGTTGTTCAAATAAAAAGGTTTGTTTGGAGAGGTTTTCAATACTTCGATCTAGACCGCATTCGCCAATTGCCACCAGCTGGTTTTTATTGGCTGTAGCAAATGTAAATAGCTGTTCTATGTGTGATTCTTGGTGTTGATTTAAAAAGTAAGGATGCAGCCCTGCAGCTATTTTTACGCCTGCAAAGTTAATTTTAAATTCAAGTAATGCACGCGATTGGGCCAAACTAATACCGGGCACCACAAACTGCTCAACTCCCTTTGCTACACACTCGCTAATGAGTGACTCGCGGTTTGAGTCAAACTCTGTAAAGTCGAGGTGGCAATGAGAGTCAATAAATTGCATTGTTACTTACTCATCGATTTATTAAGGATTTAAGCGTGTAATTTGCCAGCTGTTGTCTGCTTGGCGCTGATACATAAAGCGGTCGTGCAGGCGGTGTGCCCCACCTTGCCAAAACTCAATTTTTTGCGGTACAACACAATAGCCACCCCAAAAGTCAGGTAAAGGAATTTCACCTTTAGCAAACTTGTTTTTCATATTGGCAAAGGTTTCCATCAACACTTTACGCGATGAAACTGGGCGACTTTGTGCTGATGCCCACGCTGCTAGCTGGCTTTCTTTAGGGCGAGATAAAAAGTACTTAGCCACCGCAGAAGTAGGTAAAGGTTTAGCCTCGCCATACACAATTACTTGGCGTTCCATAGGGTGCCAAGGAAAGTGCAGCGATATTTTATTATTACCTTTAAGCTCCTGCGCTTTGCGCGAACCTGTATTAGTAAAAAACACAAAACCATCATTATCTAAATGCTTAAGCAATACAATGCGCTGCGAAGGCTGCCCGGTATCATCAACTGTCGCCACTACCATAGCGGTTGGATCAGGTAAATTACTTGCTACAGCGTGCTCAAGCCAAGTTTCAAACTGTTTAAACGGATCATCAAGCAAGTTATCTTCGCTTAACGCGTTTTGCAGGTATTCACGACGGATATCTTCGAGTTTCATAATAAATCCTTTAAATAAAGCGTTAGAAAAGAGCTTAGAGTAACGAGCTTAAATAGTGATGCTAGTAACAACAAACATCAAGCTTTAGGTATATTCGATACCGGTAAACACAAAATTTTTAGTGTATGCGATAGCAATAAACATCGAGCTTTAGGTATATTCGATAGCAATAAACACAGAGTCTCAAGTTTATGCGATAACAATAAATACAGAGTATCAGGTGTATCGTTGGGTTTCGTTTCACTCAACCCAACCTCGGTGTAAAGCGTTACATCTGCAAGTGTAGGAGTGCTAGCAAGGCGGTAAAACTATTTATGCCAAGGAGCATACGGTTTGTATGTGACTTAGGCTAAATAGTTTTATCAACGCAGCTAAAGCGAACTACACGCAGCAGAAGGTGATTACATTTGCTCCATGACTTCAATGCCAAGTAAGTCTAATCCCGTCTCTAACGTTTTAGAAACCAAATTACATAACACTAAACGGCTATCACGTACGTTTGGCTCTACGCCTTCTTTAAGTACTGGGCAGGCTTCGTAGAACGTCATGTATAAGCTTGCTAGTTCATATAAGTAACCACATAGTACGTGTGGTGTGGCTTCAGTGATCATTAAATCAAGTACTTCTTCAAGCTGCAGTAACTTAAGCGCTAGCGCTTTTTCTTGCGGTTCTACGATAGTAACGTTTGAATTTAGTGTAGCTGCATCAACGCCTGATTTACGAAAAATACTGCGTATACGCGTATACGCATATTGTAAGTAAGGTGCTGTTGCGCCTTCAAAGCTTAGCATGCTGTCCCAGTTGAAAATATAATCACTGGTGCGGTGCTTAGAAAGGTCGGCATATTTAACTGCGCCAATACCTACTTTGCGGGCAATTTCGCTGCGCTCTTGCTCTGATAAATCAGATTCACGCTCGGCTAATTTTATTGCTGCGCGATTAATCGACTCTTCGAGTAAATCGGCAAGTTTAACTGTGCCACCGGTACGGGTTTTAAATGGTTTGTTGTCGGCGCCCATCATGGTGCCAAACGGGCAAAACTCATAGCTAGTTTCATCGCGTAAAAAACCAGCTTTACGTGCTGTAAGCTCTACTTGGTTAAAGTGCAGGCTTTGGCGCGCATCAACAAAAATTAAGATACGATCGGCACCCAACTTATTTGAGCGGTAATCACATGCGGCTAAATCTGTAGTTGCATATAAAAAGCCGCCACCCGATTTTTGTACAATAAACGCCGATGGTTCGCCATCTTTGTTTGCTAGTTCATCTAAAAATACTACCTGTGCGCCTTGCGACTCCACGGCAATATTTTTATCTTTTAATAAACTAATAATGTCATTTAGCTCAGCGTTGTATGCGCTTTCAGCCATAATATCAGCTTGTGTAAGCGTTACATTTAAGCGCTTATATACTTCTTCAGAGTGCTTAACTGAAGTGGCAATAAAAAGCTTCCACAGTTTTTCACAATGCGCGTCGCCGCCTTGTAATTTAACTACATAATTACGTGCTTTGTCGGCAAAGCCTTCTTCATCGTCAAAACGTTTTTTAGCGTCGCGGTAAAAGGTTTCTAAATCGGCAAGTGCTACTGTATCTAAATCTACGCCTTGGCTAATTTGATCTTCTAAATGCGCAATCAACATACCAAATTGTGTGCCCCAATCACCCATGTGATTTTGACGCACAACGCTGTCGCCTCTAAATTCAAGCGCACGCACAATCGCATCACCAATAATGGTTGAGCGTAAATGGCCTACGTGCATTTCTTTAGCAAGGTTTGGCGATGAGTAATCAACAACCACTTTTTGTGGATTAGCGTGTTCATTAACCGCTAATTTTGCATCACTGTTCGCCGCTTTAACGCTTTGTGCTAAAAATTCAGGCTTTAAATGAATATTTATAAACCCTGGACCCGCAATTTCAGTTTTTTCGGCAATGTCGCTTACATCTAGGTTATCAATAATTTTTTGCGCAAGCTCTCGTGGGTTGCTTTTCATTTTTTTAGCCGCGCCCATGGCAGCATTAATTTGGTAGTCACCAAATTGTGGACGAGTACTTTGTGTAACTGCTGGGTTAGTATCTGCTGGTAAGCCTACAGTTGTCATAGCGGCAATGGCTTTTTCTACTAAAATAGTACGAATGTTCATATTTTTTACCTTAATAAGCCCGCCAAAGCAGGCTTTTAAAATTTTACTAAGCTGGCTTTAGTTTTCGCGTGTATGGCTAAAGGTGACTTCTGGATAGCGCTCTACTGATAAATTAAGGTTTACACGGCTTGGCGCTATGTAAGTTAAATTATCGCCGCCATCTAAGGCTAGGTTGCTTTCACATTTACGCTTAAAGTCTTCAAACTTTTTAACGTCGTCGCTACTTACCCAGCGGGCTGTATTTACGTTAACCCCTTCGTAAATTGCATCTACGTTATATTCTGCTTTTAAGCGCGCTACAACCACATCAAACTGAAGTACACCTACTGCGCCTACAATTAAATCGTTGTTTATTAGCGGTCTAAATACCTGTACAGCACCCTCTTCTGAAAGTTGTACTAAGCCTTTTAATAACTGCTTTTGCTTAAGCGGATCACGTAAACGAATACGGCGGAATAATTCCGGTGCAAAGTTAGGAATACCACTAAACTTAAGCTTTTCACCTTGGGTAAAAGTATCACCTATTTGAATCGTACCGTGGTTATGTAAACCAATAATGTCGCCAGCGAATGCATCACCTGCGCGCTCACGATCGCCAGCCATAAATGTAACCGCATCAGAAATACTTACTTGTTTGCCAATTCGCACATGATTCATTTTCATGCCTTGGCTGTATTTACCCGACACTATGCGCATAAAGGCAATTCGGTCGCGGTGTTTCGGGTCCATATTGGCCTGAATTTTAAATACAAAGCCAGTAAAGTTCTCTTCAGTGGCAACTACTTGGCGGTCTTCTGTTTCACGTGGCAATGGCGTTGGCGCCCATTTAGTTAAGCCGTCAAGTACATGGTCAACACCAAAGTTACCTAGTGCTGTACCAAAATAAACTGGCGATAGTTCGCCGGCTAAAAACAGCTCTAAATCAAATTCATTTGATGCGCCAATAACCAGCTCTAGCTCATCGCGTAATTGCGCGGCAAGATCGTCACCAATAGCATCAACCAGTTCTGGGTTATCTATCCCTTTAATGGTGCGCACGTCTTGAATTTTATGACCTTGGCCAGTTTTATATAAAACCGCTTCATCGTTATGAATATGATAAACGCCTTTAAAGCCTTTACCACTCCCAATCGGCCAAGTAATAGGCGCACACGCTATTTTAAGCTCGGTTTCAACTTCGTCAAGCAGCTCCATTGGGTCGCGTATATCACGGTCACATTTATTCATAAAAGTAACAATTGGCGTAGTACGCAGGCGTGTTACTTCCATTAATTTACGCGTACGGTCTTCTACACCTTTGGCCGCATCAATAACCATTAAGCACGAATCGACTGCTGTTAGGGTACGGTACGTATCTTCTGAGAAGTCTTCGTGTCCAGGTGTGTCGAGCAGGTTAACCAAGGCGTTTTTATATGGAAACTGCATTACTGAGGTAGTAACAGAAATACCACGCTCTTTTTCCATGTCCATCCAGTCAGATTTAGCATGCTGGTTAGAGCCACGGCCTTTTACTGTACCGGCTTTTTGGATAGCTTGTCCGAATAAGAGTACTTTTTCGGTGATGGTGGTTTTACCCGCATCTGGATGCGAAATAATCGCGAAGGTACGTCGTTTATTAATTTCACTGAGGAGATTTTGCTCTGCCATTAAAAAAGTTCTTTTAGTTTGAATACGGACATTTATGTATGCTGACGTTTCAGAGCTAATATTGCTCAACCCCGAAAGCTCAACACACCCTAGGAAGAACCCAATTTGGCTCCTCACACGCGATCCGTTATGTTAATCGTAATTGAAGACTATTTTCGCTGATCTTCACTCTATAAACAATCAATGCTTAGTTATTAACTGATTCTTTTTTTATTAACTCTCCCAGAGCGCGTATTTACTCAATTATTGTCCTAAATTGTGCTTAGTTATAAATATTACCAGCACAATAAACAAACGCTAAGCTTGAGTAATATAGCTGTAAAACATATTATTACTAACATTACATGGAGGATGTGTTGTTTGGTAATGAAAACCAGTAAGTTAAGCATTAGGTTATTATGGTATATAACGCCGTTAGTTATACTTCCGCTGTTATTTTTAGGTGGTTTTACGCTAACTAATGTAACCAACTCAACACAAAAACAAGCTGATTTAATTATGAGCCGGTTTGTTGAACAACAACAACAAAAAGTATTTAACTATATTGACTCATTTCAATCCACTGCCAAGCTATTATCCACCTCACCCGTATTGAACGATTTTTTAGCTAACGATTTACATGCTGATGGTGGCTACACCTATCGCCTAGGTGCGTTAATGGATGTATTTGCCAGTTATAGCGAGGCCTATCCCGATATTATTAGCATTAACTTAATGTCGGTAAATGGCAAAAGCGATGCCTACTACTCAAGTAATTTAAGCATAGCGCCAAAATCGTATCCTTTTTTTGACAAAATACAGCAAAGTAATTTAAGCCAACAGCAGTTTATGATGCAAAAAGCAGATGGCACCACCAGCTTGTATTTTATTCAGCGTATTTATAGCATTGACTACTATCTTAAGCGCCCACAACAGCTTGGTTTTATAGTACTGCATATTGATCCTTCTATTCTTAACACCAGTATTTTAGAAGCCCCCTACAACAACACTCTCAACTTACTCGTTAGTAATGAGGGGAAAATTTTATTTAGTTCCGATTATAATATTCGTGGCCAATATATTAGCGAATTTGAGCTCAACCAAGTACATAACTTAGCCGACATTGGCTCTTTATCAACCATAGAGCTTTCGAGTATAGATAAAATAGAGCGGATGATTTTTGCGGTGCAAATGAGCGGTGGTTATTATGTATCGACTATTCCTAAAGCCGTTTTGCATCAGTCGGGTAAGGCTATTAGCTTAATTACCGGCTTAATTGTTATTATTTCGGTTATTACGCTGCCAATACTTATTTTTATTGTAGTGCGTAATTTATTACTTAATCCTATTGAGCTATTAGGTGCAGCTAGCCACCGTGTAGGTGATGGCGATTTAGGTGTTTCACTGCCCGCGCACACCGATGATGAAGTAGGCATATTGTTTAACGACTTTAATCACATGGTTAATCAAATTAGGCATTATCAAGAGCAGTTAGAAGAATATAAACATCACCTCGAAGACAAAGTAGAAAGCCGCACCAAAGCGCTAGAAACCATGAACAGCCAGTTAGAGCTTGCGATTGGCCAAGCAGAGCAAGCAAATCAACTTAAAAGTCGCTTTTTGGCTAATATGAGCCACGAAATTCGTACCCCACTCACCGCAATAATGGGCTTTACCGAACAGCTTTTACATAACGATAAAATCACCAACAACAAACAGCATTTAAGCACTATTTTACGCAACTCTAAGCATTTACTAGAGTTAATAAATAACATTTTAGATTTGTCTAAAATTGAAGCCGAAAAAATTGCTGTAGAGCGAGCCCCACTAAATGTAGTGCGCTTAATTCACGACATTGAGTCAATTATTGAACCGCTGGCACAACAAAAAAAGCTAAAGCTCAGTATTAATTATCAACTCCCGTTACCACACACTATAAACAGCGACGAAACCCGCTTAAAACAAATACTGATCAACATTGCCAGCAATGCAGTTAAGTTTACCGAGCAAGGCCATGTATCTCTAACGGTTCATTACCTACCAAGCCAAAAGCTGATGTTTGTAATACAAGATAGCGGAATTGGTATGGTTGAAAGTCAAATTAAGCGCTTATTTACTCCTTTTGAGCAAGCAGACGCTACCACAACCCGTCGCTTTGGCGGCACCGGGCTTGGGCTATGTATTTCAAAAAATTTAGCACAACGTCTTGGCGGTGATATAACCGTTAAAAGCGAATTAGATGTAGGTAGCTGCTTTACTATAACCATAGCCTGTAATTTACAAACGCCATTAGCCGACAACCTGTTTTTAGAGCAATCCAATCAACTCATTCCAGAAAAAGATCCGCTGCTTTCCTTCGCTAGTAATAATTTTGATGCACATATTTTAGTGGCCGAAGATAACCCCGATAATCAATTATTAATAAAGCTGCTGCTGCAAACTTGGGGATTAGAACCCGACATAGCAAACAATGGCGCTGAAGCGGTAGAAATGGCGCTAGTAAACGACTATCAGTTAATTATTATGGATATGCAAATGCCAGTAATGGGTGGCCTAGAAGCGACTAAAATATTACGCCATGCAGCATACGACGGCCCTATAATCGCACTCACTGCGAATGTAATGAACCATGACGTAGATACATATATTGCTGCAGGATGCGACAAGGCTCTGGCGAAACCTATAGATAAAGATGCCCTAGAAAGCGTATTAGTAAGTTACCTACACCTTGAAAAAGACAATCAAAATAAATGGGACGACATACTCAAAAGTGAAAAATTCCAACAAATAAATGCAAATTACGTCGCTAACCTGCCAACTTATTTAGCTGAAATAAAAAGCTTACAATTTTCGGGTAACTTAGTCGCATTACGCGCATTAGCACATAATATAAAAGGCAGTGCTGGGTGTTTTAACTTTGATGATATTTATCACTGTGCTGCGCGTTTAGAAGATCATTTAAAAAGCGATAGCAAAGCCGCGTTAAACGAATTAACAGCTAACTTAATTAACGCTATTGAGCAGGTTATTAGTGAGCAAAGTAAGCCGGTATAAGTTATCGGCTTACTGCAACAATATTCTTTATACAGTTATCACTGCAAACTCTTCACTACAAAATATTATTGAAAGTTTAAGCCCAGTGCCATGCCCATTAAAATAGCGTCTTCAAATCCGTTTTTAGCAGGATTGTCGCTTGGGTAATAGTTTTTACGCACTGACATTTCTATAAAGCCTGCATTTTCGTAGAGCTTTATTGCGGGGATATTTGATTCGCGTACTTCTAAAAATAAATTTTCAGCATTTTGCTGCTCACCATAATCAATAAACTGGTTCAGTAGCTGTTTTGCAATGCCTTTTCCTTGCTCGCTTGGGGCAATGCAAATATCCATCAAGGTAAAGTCGGGCCCGGCCTTTTCGCCAATATAAAAACCTACCATGGTACCGCCGTTAAACGCTGCTAAATTAAAATAGCGCCCACCAATACATGAGCTCATGGTATTTAACGTCCACGGGTGGCTGTGGCATGCGGTTTCTATAGCCATTAATTGCGGTATAGCGGTTGCGTCTACTGATTTAAAGTTTATCAAGATGGTCACTCATTAAAGCCCATAAAGCACGTTTATCGGCAGTACTGAGCTGTGAATTTGTTAAAACTAACTGATCGCCATGTAATTGCAGTTCCGTGCCTTGTATTACACTATTGATGGTAATGGGGGCTATGGCACGCTTTATATCTGCAAATAACTGGCTTGTGAGCGAAATAGGCTCAGGCGCGACGCTGTCTGCTTTAGTGTCAGTTGCTTTATTATTTATTGGCTGGTTATTAACCGTTTGATAATGCTGATTTAATTCGAGGTTTTCTATACCAAAAACAGCTGCGTAACGTGAATGCATAACGACTCGATGAAATTAGTAAGTAAGGTAATATAAGAAGTAATAAATTCGATGTAAAGAAGAAATGGCAGGGGCGGAGAGATTCGAACTCCCAACCGTCGGTTTTGGAGACCGCTGTTCTACCAATTGGAACTACGCCCCTGCAATACCGACGAATTATAGAGACCTTTGGCCAAAGGTAAAGAAAAAAATCATCTTTTTGGTTTGATTGCCTTTTAAATAAACAAAACGACGAATTAGCAGGCTAATTCTTCATTTTTTAATTACTTAGACTCAGGCAAATATTAATAGCCGAGCACTAAATTAATTATTTTTACGTTTTGTGAATAAAAATATAATAGCAATAAAGTGCTGTCGCTTACTTTATCTCACTGTGCTGATACTACTATTTGTTGTGGTTCAATAAAACTAGGCACTAATTTAGATAGTTTGCTAATAACTTACTGATAATTTGCTGATAATTTGCTGATAATTTGCTGATAATTTGCTGATAATTATTAGATGGTTTCTAGGCAGCTTTTAGATACTTTTTAAATAGTTTTTACAATTTGAATAACTCAAGCTCCCTGCCTTACTAATTTTAGCATGCTCTTAAATCTTCGCTATTCCCTTTAAACTTGCTCTTGTAGCTAAATTATCACCTTCAAACCATATTGATACCAACGAAGCGTACTACTATTCCGACCCCCTTTGGCTATCGCCTTTTGGCGCATTTTTAGAGCCATGCTGGTGATAATATTACCGGTTACACAAAATAAAATGTAAAGCCGATAGCATTGACACAGAGTCGGTTCCTCCTTACCATTGGAATAATAGACCAGTCGTTATAATTTGAGGTGTTTTAGTTATGAGTGAAAAAGTAAAGCCGAAAGACGTTCTAATTGAGACGGCATCACGCTTATTTAGAGTGCGCGGATATTGCGGAGTGGGCCTAAATGACATAATTGAAGAAAGTGGCGTACCTAAGGGCTCCTTGTATTACTACTTTCCAAAAGGCAAAGAGCAGTTGGCGACTGCTGCAATTAACAATACTAAAAGACTTGTTATGGAAGATATTCAAAAAAACTTTGCGGGTGTATCCAATCCAATAGATGCTTTTCAAGCTTATGTTTATGAATTATCCAGAGTGTTTGGACAAGGCGGAACCCCTCTTGGCTCTCCAATTGGCACTATTGCTGGAGAAAAACATTCCACTAGTGAACCTATTCGCTTGGCGTGTGAAGCTACCTTTAAAAGTTGGCAATCTATTTATACTGAAAAGTTTCTTGAAGCAGGCTACACAGAACAACAGTCCACAAGTTTAGCTACTGTTTTTCATGCGCTAACTGAGGGCGGTATTCTCTTAGCTTTAACAATGAAAACGGGCAAGCCGCTTGAAACAATAGCAGAGCAAAT
Organism: Pseudoalteromonas sp. 20-MNA-CIBAN-0454; assembly: GCF_040308685.1. NCBI lineage: Bacteria > Pseudomonadati > Pseudomonadota > Gammaproteobacteria > Alteromonadales > Pseudoalteromonadaceae > Pseudoalteromonas > Pseudoalteromonas sp. 20-MNA-CIBAN-0454. The sequence goes on from NZ_JBEOOB010000004.1 coordinate 30,631, forward strand.
CCCCTCATTACTTATTAAAAAGTAAATTTAAAAAGTAAATAAAGTATCAACCAACACAGGTCAATTTAGTTAATCAGCGAAGAGAGTTTTAATGTCTACAATTGCATATGAACAAGATAAAACAGTTATAAGACCAGTCCCTATTCTAATATCCTTTTTAATTGCCGGATTCATTGGCTTATTTAGCGAAACAGCTTTAAATATGGCACTTGGCAATTTAATGAGTGAATTAGATGTTGTTTCCTCTACCGTGCAGTGGATAACAACAGGTTACTTACTGACTATGGGGATCCTTATTCCCGTTTCTGCACTATTAATACAATGGTTTAGTACTCGGCAATTATTCGTTGCTTCGTTACTTTTTTCGATTATTGGAGCGATAGTTTCCGGTATAGCCCCCTCTTTTAGTGTTTTGCTGTTAGGTCGTATTATTCAGGCAATCGGAACCGGTTTATTAATTCCCTTAATGTTCCATACAGCCCTCATCATTTTCCCTGTTCATAAAAGAGGCACTATTATGGGGTTAATTGGCCTTGTTATGATGACAGCACCGGCTGTTGGACCAGCTACTTCGGGGCTAATTATTGAGCTGTTGAGCTGGAATTGGATTCTTTGGTTACTCATTCCGTTTCTTGTTTTTTCATTAGTATACGGGCTGGCTTATGTGCAGAACGTTTCTGTTTTGAGTAAGCCTAAAATAGATGTGCTGTCAATTTTGTTATCGACTGTCGGGTTTGGTGGCATTGTATATGGATTTAGTATTGCAGGTGAAAAAGGATGGGGGAACTTACTGGTAATTAGTACCATTATAATTGCGCTAATCTCTCTTATTATATTTTCGTTAAGACAGTTTAAACTCGATAAACCAATGTTAGATTTACGTACTTTAAAATACCCAAAGTATACTTTAGGTTTATTGAGTGTATCTGCCACATTCATGATTATTTTATCAACCATGATTCTTTTGCCTTTATACTTACAAATTGGCCTTGGATTAACTGCGCTTACTGCTGGCCTTGTGCTTATGCCAGGTGGAATAATAAATGGGGCTTTGTCTCCGATCGCGGGGCGCATATTTGATAAGTTTGGCTCTAAGTGGCTACTTACACCTGGCTTTATTATTATGATTATTACGCTATGGAATCTGTCGAATGTAACCACAGAAACCTCTATTGCAATGGTTATCTTTTTGCATTCATCTCTCATGATTGGCGTAACATTAATTATGATGCCTGCGCAAACAAATGGTTTAAATGAGCTCCCCAGAGAACTATATGCTGACGGGACCGCTTTAATAAACACTTTACTGCAAGTATCAGGCTCAATTGGCACCGCCTTGGCGATTACAATCATGTCGGCTTCTCAAAATAGTTTTTTGGAAAACGTGGCCGATCCATCAGCGCCCTCTGCAGTAAGTAGCTCATTAACAGCGGGTGTACAAACAGCGTTTATTTTGGGAATTGTACTTGCGATTAGCGGGTTAATTATGTCGTTCTTTATAAAGTCATCTAAAAATACTTAAAGTAATATTAGCAACAAAAAAGCCCATGAAATCATGGGCTTTTATTTTTATATACTGCTAATACTAGCTAGTAGCTAACGCGCGATTATTCCCACTCAATAGTTGCAGGTGGTTTACCCGAAATATCGTAAACAACACGCGAAATACCATCAATTTCATTAATGATACGGTTTGAAACCACACCTAAAAATTCATATGGTAAATGTGACCAGCGCGCGGTCATAAAGTCGATAGTTTCCACGCAGCGCAGTGATACAACCCAATCGTATTTACGCGCATCACCCATAACCCCTACCGATTTAACCGGTAAAAACACAGTGAACGCTTGGCTTACTTTATGGTAAAGCTCTGCTTTGTGAAGCTCTTCGATGAAAATAGCATCGGCGCGACGCAGTAAATCACAGTATTCTTTTTTAATTTCGCCAAGTACACGCACACCTAAACCTGGTCCAGGGAAAGGATGACGGTAAAGCATATCGTACGGTAAACCTAGCTCTAGGCCAATTTTACGTACTTCATCTTTAAATAACTCACGTAGTGGCTCAACTAGGCCCATTTTCATGTCTGCTGGTAATCCGCCCACATTGTGGTGCGATTTAATTACGTGTGCTTTACCGGTGGCAGATGCCGCAGATTCAATTACGTCTGGATAAATTGTACCTTGCGCTAACCATTTTGCATTTTTAAGCTTTTTAGCTTGCTCATCAAATACATTAATAAACGTGTGGCCAATGGCTTTACGCTTATCTTCTGGGTCTGACTTACCAGCAAGGTCATTTAAAAATTGCTCTTCGGCTTCAACTTTAACAATGTTTAGGCCAAACTTATTACCAAACATGTCCATAACTTGCTGGCCTTCGTTTAAACGAAGTAAGCCGTTATCAACAAATACACAAGTTAGCTTTTCGCCAATTGCACGGTGAATAAGCATAGCCACAACCGATGAATCAACACCGCCCGAAAGACCTAAAATAACTTCGTCATCGCCAACCGTTTCTTTAATGCGCTCAATGGCATTATCGATAATTTTTGCTGCAGTCCATAATTTTTCACAACCACAAATATCAATAGCAAAACGCTCTAATAAACGCTGCCCTTGATGTGTGTGCGTTACTTCTGGATGAAACTGTACGCCGTAAAAGCGTTTTTCTTCATTCGACATTGCCGCATGCGGACACGTAGATGTTTTAGCTGTGGTTTTAAAGCTTTGTGGAATATCCATTACTTTATCGCCATGGCTCATCCATACATCTAGTACGCCATTGCCGCCGTCGGTGATATGATCTTCTATCGCATCAAACAACGCACAATTACCCACTTTTTCTACTTGGGCGTAACCAAACTCTTTTTTATCAGAGCTGTGTACACTGCCGCCAAGCTGAGCTGCCATAGTTTGCATGCCGTAGCAAATACCTAGTACTGGCACACCAGCATTAAATACATATTCAGGAGCGCGTGGGCTGTTTTCAAGTGTTGTCGACTCTGGGCCACCAGAGAGAATAATACCTTGTGGGTTGAACTCGCGAATTTGCTCTTCGGTCACATCCCATGCCCACAGTTCACAGTAAACACCAATTTCGCGCACACGACGGGCAATTAATTGAGTGTATTGTGAACCAAAGTCTAAAATGAGAATTCGTGAATCGTGAATGTCTTTGCTCATGGAGTATCTCGTAAAGTCAGATGCTAAATAATGCTACTGATATAGTGAGTAGCTATTTAAAAAGGGCTAGTAAAACTAGCCCATAAATTGATGTAATTACGGCTGATTAGCCTAAACGGTAGTTAGGTGCTTCTTTAGTGATTTGCACGTCATGTACATGCGACTCACCCATACCAGCTGAAGTAACACGTACAAACTGTGGTTTGGTGTTTAGCTCTTCAATAGTGGCACAACCGGTTAAGCCCATTGCGCTGCGCAGGCCGCCCACTTGCTGATGGATAATAGTTGCAATAGGACCTTTGTACGCTACGCGACCTTCAATACCTTCTGGTACTAACTTGTCGGCTTCGTTTGACTTTTGGAAGTAACGATCTGATGAACCTTCTTTTTGATCCATCGCGCCTAACGAGCCCATACCACGGTATGATTTGTAGTAACGGCCTTGGTAAAGCTCTACTTCGCCAGGTGCTTCTTCAGTACCAGCAAGCAAAGAGCCCACCATTACACACGATGCACCAGCAACAAGTGCTTTTACAATATCGCCAGAAAAACGAATACCGCCATCGGCAATTACCGGAATATCGCGGCCTTTTAAGCCATCAACAGCATCTGAAATAGCCGTAATTTGTGGCACACCACAACCCGTAACAATACGCGTAGTACAAATAGAACCTGGGCCTATTCCTACTTTAACCGCATCGGCTCCAGCGTCTGCAAGCGCAACAGCGCCTTCTGCTGTTGCTACGTTACCAGCAATAATTTGTAAGTCTGGGTATTCTTTGCGGGTTTTCGCAACGCGGTCAATAACACCTTGAGAATGGCCGTGCGAAGTATCGATAAGTAATACGTCAATACCTGCTTCTACTAATGCAGCAATACGCTCATCAGTACCTGCGCCAACACTCACAGCAGCACCTACACGCAAACGACCTTGGTCGTCTTTACAGGCATCTGGTTTTTCTTGTGCTTTTTGGTAATCTTTTACGGTGATCATGCCCTTTAGTTTAAACGCATCATCAACCACAAGAATTTTTTCAATGCGGTGTTCGTGCATTAAGCCTAAAATCTCTTCGCGCGCAGCACCTTCGTTTACAGTAACTAGCTTGTCTTTTTTAGTCATAACAGTAGAAACAGGCTGTTCAAGCTTAGTTTCAAAGCGCATATCACGCCCTGTTACAATACCAACAAGATTGTTATCGCTATCAGTTACTGGAAAGCCCGAAAAACCTTTTTCTTGCGACAGCTCAAGTGCATCTGCAATGGTTAAATCGGCAGTTACTGTAATAGGATAAGTAACAATACCCGCTTCATAGGTTTTAACTTTACGAACGTTTTTCGCTTGTTCTGCAATAGTCATGTTTTTATGAATAAAACCAAGACCACCTTCTTGCGCAAGGGCAATAGCTAAACGAGCTTCGGTAACAGTATCCATAGATGCTGAAACAAGCGGCAAGTTAAGTTTGATTCCACGCGTTAAGCGAGTTGAAATATTTGCCGTATGTGGCAAAACAGTAGAATGACCAGGTACTAAAAGTACGTCATCAAAGGTAAGAGCTTCTTTAGCGATTCTAAGCATTTTGGCAACTTCTCACATGGTGGATCTAAGATAAGGAATTGCGGCCAAATTTTAACAGCGTTGCTGGCACTAGTAAATCATATTTTGTAAATATTTATGATAAACTAGGGTTATAAATAGTTTTTGGTAGTTTTTTATGTTTTCGAAGCCTTTGCAAACGATTTACACCGTGTCACGCCTTAATAGAGAAATACGCGCCCTACTCGAGCAAGGCTTTGCCTCGCTGGTACTAACTGGCGAAATTTCGAACTTTATTACTCCGGCATCTGGGCATTGGTATTTTTCGTTAAAAGACGATAAAGCACAAATAAAAGCAGCCATGTGGCGCGGCAATAATCGTAACCAAAGTTACCGACCCATTAACGGTGCGCAGGTAACGGTAAAAGCGCGCGTTTCACTTTATGAACCACGCGGCGACTATCAACTTATTGTTGAACATATGGAACCTGCTGGCGAAGGACAACTTAAGCAAGAGTTTGACGCCCTAAAAATGCGTTTAGCCGCTGAGGGGCTATTTAGCTCGGTTTATAAAAAACCTCTACCGCAAAACATTAACCGTATCGGGGTAATAACCTCTGCAACTGGCGCGGCCATAAAAGATATTTTAACCGTACTAAAACGCCGCGCACCGCAGTTAGAAGTTATTATTTACCCTGCTATGGTGCAAGGTAAAGACGCACATCTGCAGTTAATTAAACAAATAGAGTTGGCTAATATTCGCAGCGAAGTAGACGTGCTTATTTTAGGGCGTGGTGGCGGCTCTTTAGAAGATTTATGGTGTTTTAACCATGAGCAACTTGCACGCGCTATATTTAATAGCCAACTGCCTATTGTGAGCGCGGTAGGCCACGAAATCGACACCACTATTAGCGACTATGTAGCCGACGTACGTGCAGCTACGCCTTCTGCGGCGGCAGAGCTGGTAAGCCCTAATACGCAAGAGTTACATAATAAAGTAACTCAGCTAGTTAACCGTCTTGCTAATGCGTTTAAACACGATATGAGCGAAAAGCGCGCTCAAGCATTACAACTACAGCACAGGTTAAATTTATGCCATCCGCGTAATCAGTTAAATCAAAAAGCGCAGCGCTTGGATGAACTAAGCATTGCACTACAACAAGCTATGCGTAATAGTTTATATCAACAAGAGCGCACCCTTAATAATTTAACGCCTAGATTAATGCGCCAATCACCCGACAAAAAGCTCACTCAAGCAAGTCACCAACTCGCACAATTACAAACTCGGCTTAACCAAGCAATACAGCAGCAATTACAGCAAGCTAATAACAGCTTAGCACTGCAGGCAAGTCGCCTAGATTCGGTAAGTCCACTTAATGTATTAGCGCGAGGCTATAGTATTACAAAAACAGATAAGCAAAAGGTGGTTAAATCGGTAGCGGATGTAAAAGTCGGAGATACTTTAATTACTGAACTGGTTGACGGCACGCTACACTCGCAAGTACTAAGTTAGCAGCGTTTTACTCTTTAGTACTCACTATAAAATCTATCTGTTCATCGGTTGAATTTGACGAAGTGAGCTTAAATTGCTGCCACCATGGCATTAGCGCTAATTTATCGTTCAGCTCGCGCCACTGCACATGCCCTTGCTGATTAGTTTTATCGGCAACTAGGCTAAACTTACAAAGTGTTTGTTTGCACTCTAAACTAGTTAGTTGCGCGGTATTACTTAAATCGCTGGTAATTAAAAAATCAGTTAGCGCGGTTTCTACTTCGTAGCTCCACTGGCTATTTTCATCCTCAGCTATAAACTTCTCTTCTAACTGCTTAGCAAAATCAAGCTGATCTAGTTGCGCTAATTTTAACGCTTGTTCAACGCGTTTAAGTTGTTTGGTTTTAAGCTCAAGCTCATTGGTAAGCGTGGCAATTTTATGCGTATATGGCGCAATACTCTCAGCCTGGGAGTTACCATCGGCAGGGTTAACATGCTCGTCAGTACTATTGAGTGACTCATCGTTAGCTTGCTTTATAACAATACTTTTATAAGGAAACGGCTGGCTTTGTTGCGCTTGAATAGGCATAGAATGTAAAAACAAAAAGTAACCACTGGTTAATCCTACGCCTAAAATAAAACAGCACAGGCCAAGTAAGTTACTTTTGTTTAGCATTTTAAATTGCTCATTACTTTATAGCATAGAGCTAGTATGCGATTCATTTTCAGGCTCAGGTTTAGCTAAAAAGTTTTGGTTCATACTTTTTGCAGGGCATTCGCAATCTGGGCGACCAATAATTTTTGCCGGTACACCTACCGCAGTCGTGTGTGGCGGTACATTACTTAGCACAACAGAGCCTGCGCCAATACGTGCGCCCGCACCCACTTCAATATTGCCCAATATTTTAGCCCCAGCACCAATAAGTACCCCGGCTCTAATTTTAGGGTGACGATCGCCTTGCTCATTGCCCGTGCCACCTAAAGTAACCGACTGCAGTATTGATACGTTATCTTCAATTACCGCCGTTTCACCAATAACAATACCGGTTGCATGGTCAAACATTATTCCTTTACCCACTTTACAAGCAGGATGAATATCAACGCCAAATACTTCTGAGCTACGGCTTTGAATAAAGCGCGCCAACTCTTTACGGTTTTGCGTCCACAAACAATTAGCTAAACGATGCGCCTGAATAGCATGGAAACCTTTTAAATTTAATATTACCGTAAGGTAAGTTTCGGCTGCAGGGTCACGATCTTTTACCGCTTTAATATCGTGAGCAACGTGCGTTAGCATACGCTCACACCTTACAAATGACTGATCAAATAGCTCACGAATAGTAAATGCCGACACCACCGCATCTGCCAATTTATTAGCAACAATAAAACTCAGCGCCGCCCCTAAACATTCATGGTTCAAAATACACGAATAAACATGGCTCGCTAAAAGAGGTTCGCGTTTTACTACTTCATTTGCTTCGCTGCGAAGCTGTTGCCAAATTTCATGTCGCATATTACTGCCTTTGTTGATCAAAAAGAGCCTTTTGCTAAGTTTAACGGATTTAGTCACTAAGGTGTTAATCCCTTAGTTATTTGTTGTGGTTATTAGATATAACTATTTTTATAAAACAAAAATGCCCCAACTATTTAAAACAGTTGGAGCATTTAGTTTTTTTAAGTTTAAACTTACTTAAATACTTTATCTACTGCTATTACTGCAATATTTTTTGCCGGAATAGCTAATTTGTAATCGGCAATCACTTTATCTTCTGCAACAAGCTCTGCTGGTTTATCGGTATTATAAACCATTGGCGATGTTTGCTCAGGCGCTAAACGCTTTTGCATATCAGCGCCGTCACCGGTAATAAATACATAATGGATATTATCGGTTTGTAGATTATCTTTAATAACGCGGTTTACATCCTTTACTGTTAGCGTTTTAAGTTTGTTAGTTACGTAACTTACAAAGCTGTCGGTATTGTAAAACTCGCTATCAAGTGCATAACCTAGTTGGCGATTTTGGCTTGCCACCATTTGCGGCACAAAGTTAATTAAAAAGTTACGCGTGGCTTCAAAGTCGTCTTCACTCATGCCATTTTTAATTAGCTTATCAAGCTCAAACAAGGCGGTACGAGTCGCAAAATGCGCATCGTTATTAGAGCGAAGTGGGCGTAACCACACTTGAAATATTTGCTCAGAGCGCCCTAGGTTTGCATCAGGCTTAGTTTGAAACATACCACGCGGAAAGTATTCAATGTACGCGTAATCGCCGTAGTTCATGCCACGGGTTTCACGAATACGCTCATATAAAAAGCTGTTAGAACTACGGTGCTCACCAAAGTAAGAACGCACTAACCACAGTGCAGTCCAGTCCTCACTACTTCTTATTGTATCAATTGGAAAACCAAACGATACCGCTGTCGACTGCGCACTCTTTTCAACAATAGTAGCATGATGGCCTTTAAGCTCAGGCGCATCAGGAATACTTAAACGGCTTTGCTCGCCTTTAGGCAGGCCTGCTAAATCAGCTAGCATAGTGGCTTTTAGTTTTTCCGGTACTGCACCAATTAAGCCAAGTGTTAGCTTAGATTGCGTAAGCTCTGTGTTATAAAACGTTTTAACATCATCAAGCGTAAGTGCTTCTAAATCTGAAATATCACCATAGTTGTAGCTTTCATAAGGATGGCCTTTGTAAAGCGCGCTGTAGAGTACTTCTTTACCTAGTTCTTCATCGTTAGATGCTTTTAAGCCCGATTTAATACCGTCAATTAGCTCTTTTTTAAGGCGCTTAAAGTCATCTTCTCTAAAACCGGGATTAAGTAACTGATCGCTCACTAATGCATACCACTTAGCAGCGTTATCTTTATGAATACGCCCTTGAAACGACAGCATTTCTTTATCTATTTGATAACCAAAGCTACCTGCCAGCGGATAAAGTGCTTGTTTAATATCTTTATAGCTTGTTGATTGTGAGCCACCTTGCGCCAGCATAGCTGCAGTTAATGCGCCAAGGCCTTTTTTACCTTGCGGGTCAGCAGCAGCCCCGGTATTGAATAAAAAGTTAACGTCGATTAATGGCGAGCTGTTAGTTTTATCTAGCACTTTAAATGCAGCAGCCTGAGGTGCTTGCTCCAGTTTTGCAACCAGTGCGTTTAAATCAACCTCTTGCTCAAAATTTGGCGCTTTATCAAGTGCCGACATAGTCACGGTAGTGCGTGCATTATCAACAAAATACTTGTTAGCAATTGCTTTAATATCTTCAGCTGTTATTTCATCTGAGGTTTTATATAGCTGGTTTATTACCCTAGGGTCACGCTCAAAATGCATATAGCTTGCAAGGGTTGCAGCAATTGCTTGCGACGAATCTAAACCATTTATAAAGCTGTATTTAAGGTTAGATTTTAAGTCGCTGAGTTTTTGGCTATCTACTAACTCAGTACGCGCTTGGGCGTAGGTACGATTGATTGCATCGCGTACTTTGGCTAAATCGTCTGCTTTTTCTACTTTTACAAATACATGCAGTAAACCCGGATCTTTGGTTTCTGGGTTATAGCTAAACATTTGGCTGGCAATTTGTTTATCTACCACTAGCTCTTGGTATAAATCTGAGTTGTTTGAAAAATAAAGCTGCGAGAGTAAATCAAGCGCAGCTCTGTCTTTTTTAGCCGGCTCCCACGCAGTGCCTTTATACGATACTAATAACCAATGCCCTGGTAAGCCTGGGTTTTGTTGATGACTATATTTTGGCGCTTGCTGTGTTGGCTCTGCTTTAATGTCGGCAACATAGTCACCCTTTTTCCACGCACCCCAGTGTTTTTTAACCATAGCCATAGTGGCTTTTGGGTCTACATCACCCACAATTACGAGTGATACATATTCGGGCTTATAAAATTTGGCAAAAAATTCTTTACCATAAGCCATTTGATCAGGCATGGCTTCTATGTCTTTAAAAAAGCCCATAGTGGTGTGTTTATAAGTGTGTTGCTCAAAGGCCTCTTCGCGTACTGCGCTAAGTAATTTACGCACTGGGCTGGCATTATTTTTTAAGTACTCGCCTTTTACCGTTTGCGCTTCGGTTCTAAATTGCTCTTCGGTATAGGTTAAGTTTTGAAAAATATCAGCTTCAAGTTCAAGTACTTTATCAAGATGCTGCTTTGAAAAGTTTAAATGATAGTTAGTGTAATCGTTGGTGGTGTAAGCGCGGTTATCAACGCCAGAATTTTTTAAAATACTTGAATACACAGCCTCAGGAAATTTTTCAGAGCCTTTAAACATCATGTGTTCAAAAAAATGCGCAAAGCCCGTTTTGCCCGCTTGCGTTTCATTACGTGATCCTACCGATACAGGAATTTGCAACGAGACTACATCAGGGTAATCGGTTTTAACCACCATAACGCGCAAGCCATTTTCAAGCTCTTCTAGTAAGTAGTCTTGTGAAAAAACGCCCTCGCCCGTAGTGTTTGTTTGTTGTTGTGTTACTGCTTGGCTCGTTTGATTTTGTTCAATAGCGCAACCCGACAGTGCCAGCGATACCGCTAAACTGGTTGCTAAAAATTTAAATTTCATTGTTTTTCCTTTTATAGCAATCAATTTTAATCGCTAAACGTTGAGCTAGTTTAATAAAAAGTACCATCTGATTATGCCGCAAAGCCGCCAATAATAAGAGCCTAAAGCGTTGTTATTATGTAAACAACTGTATCAAATTTACTAATTGGTAACGAGCTTGTATGAATAAACCTCACTACGATTGAAAAACTTTCATTAAATAAAGCTATCTAGCCATCTAAATGGCTGCTATATTAATTCCATCGTAACAAACTAAGCTGGAATGAGGATTATGGCTTTATCACTTCAAGAGAAAATAGAAGATAGCAATCAAGGCGTATACCTTATTGGTACTACGCCGCCAAAAATTGGTACCGATAAAGCGCAACTAAAAACCATTGCAGAAAAGCTATTGGGTCGCCTACACGAAATTGAATACGACGGCGTAATAATTTACGACATTCAAGACGAAAGCAGCCGTACTAATCAAGCGCGTCCGTTTCCATTTAGGCAAACTGTCGATCCACGTGAATACAGCAACCTATTACGTGGCTTATCGCACCTTGATGTAATTACCTATAAAAGTGTGGCGCAACGCAGTGCGAACGAGTTTAAAGATTGGCTAAGTGAAACTAAAAACGACTACGATTTAAAAAATATTGTTTTAGTAGGTAGCCCATCATCGATAGGCGATATAAAACTAAGCCTACCAGATGCGTATAAAACGCTGGCAGAGCAATCTGATGACTTCTTTTTAGGCGGCGTTACTATTGCAGAGCGTCATTCTAATAAACGTAATGAACACGAGCGACTAATAGAAAAAACCGCTCAAGGCTGTAAGTTCTTTATTTCGCAAGCGGTTTACGACGCACAAGCAACAATAGAGTTAATTACTAGCTATGCACGTAGTTGTAAAGCACAAGGGCTTGAGCCTAAGCGCCTTATTTTAACTTTTACTCCGTGCGGCGGCGAAAAAACCTTAGAGTTTATGCAATGGTTGGGGATCTCAGTGCCAGAGGCCACTAAATGGCGCATGCTTGATGCGAACAATACGCTGAGTGAATCGGTACGTATTTGCCGTGAAAATCTCGATTTAATACTTAAAAGCTGTGCGCATTTAAACGTGCCGCTGGGCTTAAATATAGAAAGCTTAACTAACCGTAAAGAAGAAATTGACGCATCAATTAACTTATACCGCTTATTAAAAGCCACCATGGAATTAAATCTAGCTGAAAAGTTAATAGCTTAAGGGCTAAGCATTTAATACAAAACCAGATTAATTAGTTACACTCTTTGGCAAGCCTTATAGCTTGCCTTTTTTTATTTTAAATTTGAGAAGTAACGTATTTAGTTAAAGGTAAGGGGAAATTAGCAGTTATGTGCTAAATGCATTTTGCGCTTTATTATCAATGTTAACTATGTTTACTTTTGTTGCTGGCCGCTTTTGTTACTAACCTTTTGCCCTGAATAGCTTTTTAACGCAGCTCCCATAGCAGCGCACATAACACCAAAAATAACTCCTTCGTTAGATATAAACCTAAAGCTGATAAAAATATCTAATAAACTTATTATTGCCAGCGATAAAACTAAACCTATGCCTGAATACAGCAACCATGTTTTAGTAACTTTGTTCATAAATTAATTCCTTTTAAATGCTAAATTTAGCCTAATACAACCCCGCGGCTATTTTTCGGGGTCGTATTATTTCACTGACAATTGAAAGCCAAAACTAAAAAACTGTTATTTACGTCTTCTACTTGGCTCTCTTTGTCCTGTAATGCGTTTTTTATCGCGGTCTTTTCGTGATTTATTGGTGTTTTTGCGGTTATCTTTTGGCTTTTTGTTTGGATCTGGCTCGTAGCCTGCTAGCCACTGTGGCGTTAAGCGGGTATCTAACAGTACTTCTATTTCTTCAAGTAACCATTGCTCGTCAATACTTACTAGCGACATTGCAAGCCCTTGCTCACCAGCGCGACCTGTACGGCCAATGCGATGTACGTAGTCTTCGGCTATGTATGGCAGTTCAAAGTTAATTACAAATCTAAGTGTTGGAATATCTAAGCCACGTGCGGCTACATCGGTAGCAACTAATACACGGGTAATGCCTTCTTTAAAGTTTTGTAGTGCGCGGTCGCGTGCGCCTTGTGATTTATCACCATGGATTGACTCGGTTTTTAAACCGTCTTTACACATTTCTTTAGCCAGTTGGTCGGCCATTTGTTTGGTGCGAGTAAAAATAAGCACTTGGCGCCAATTTTTCATGCCGATCATGTGCGATACCAGCTCGCGCTTGCGATCCTCGTCTACTGAGTAAATTACTTGCTCAACCTCAACTGCTGCTGAGTTGCGTTTATCAACTTCAACTAATTCTGGGTTTTTAAGTAGTTTTTTACTAAGCGCAAATACGCTGTCATCAAAAGTCGCCGAAAATAACAAAGTTTGGCGATCGCCTGGAATATGGCGCAATATACGTTTAATTTCGTCAATAAATCCCATATCAAGCATACGATCGGCTTCATCAAACACCAGCGAGTCAACACTTGAAAGCACCACACTGCCTTTAACAATATGATCGAGTAAGCGCCCCGGGGTGGCTACTATTACTTGCGCATCTTTTAGGGCTTTTATTTGTGGGCCTATGCTTGCGCCGCCATACGCTAATGCCCCTTTAATATTGGTGCCTTGGGCATATTTTTCAAAGCTGGCAAATACTTGCTGAGCAAGTTCGCGAGTTGGCGTTAAAATTACCACGCGAGCAACACCTGGCTCATCTTTTTTAGGGGTGTTTAAAAGTTTGTGTAGCAGTGGTAGTACAAACGCTGCGGTTTTACCTGTGCCAGTTTGTGCACTGCCCATTACATCACTGCCCGCTAAAATAGGCGGGATGGTTTTAATCTGAATTGCGGTAGGTTGAGTGTAATTATTTTGCTCAATCGCAGTTAATAACAACGGGTCGAGATTAAGTGATGAGAACGTAGTGGCAGACATAGGCTTAGCTTTAAAATGACAAAGAGCGCTATTGTACTCATATTCACTCATGCCGTAAATTAGAGTGCTTGAGAAAACTATTTAATCGTATTTATCTGCTTTTATTTGTGCCAATAAAAAAGGCGCTAAATAGCACCTTTTAAAATTCATCTCGTTTTTAAGCTGGTTTTAAATTTGCTTTGCGCTCGTTGTAAAAAGCAATCAAATCATCAACCGTAGCTTGGCAGTACTCGCGAATACCCGATACCACCATGTGCTTTTCACCAAAACCCACTTTTTTACCGTTTTCTAGCAAATTAAAGCGCAAAGTAATTTTGCCGCGTTTACCTGCGTATTCAAAACTAGGCTCTGCAAATTCAAGTGTCGGTGCACTAATTTCAACAGTATCAAGATTTATAATCATCGATTCGTAAATAATCATCGGGCGTGCAGGGTTAATCATTACCTCTTGCTTACCCATGAGCGGAATAATCACGTGCGGAAACGCCGCGCCTGAAAACTCAACATAATTTTTAATTAAGCTATTAGTAAGTGCTGGGCATTTGCTGGTTTTACCTTCGCGTTTTACCTTTAAAATTACTTTATCGCCGTTTGTTACATCAAACTCATCGGCCTCTGCTGGGAAGCTAAGTTTGGTATTTTCGTCAACCATACCCGCAAAAGTAAACTCCATGCGTTCACTAATACCGTAACGATCTAATACTAATGAAAAAAGTAAGTCTCCTGGAGCACAAAATTTCTTCGCATCTTTATCGTGAAGTGGGTTGTAATCATCAGCAATACACTTGGCGAAACGACAGCCTTGCTCACGAGAGATCGAAACATAATCAGCATGTTGCTGATAAAAAGGACTTAACATAGGGTGTTCACTACTTAAACGGCTTATAACCTGGCTATATTAACAGAAAAAATAAAATGAGAGGTCGAATCTGTTAGATTAGTTACTAAATAAAACAGAGTAATAAAAAAATAATGACTTTTTATTTATTAGCATTATCGATTATATGTGTTTTTCCGTACTGTAAAGTATCAATAATACGGCAACCACTTTGGCACTACTTAATGGCTTTAAGTGTTATATGTGCGTATTTTGAGGGTTATATAAATTTATATGGACTGCTCAGTATTGGGCTTTACGTTGCTTTATATCACTTTGTGCTTCATATAAAGCAAACAATAATACGCGCTATTTTAAGCACTGTTTTTATAGTTTCCTCATTGGCATTAGCGCTTCATTGGGTGCCTGGTTTTAACAACCTTCCTATTGCTATAAACGAGCATATTACCAGCGATGCAATTGCTTTTACCCTTTATGCTAATTTTGATAAAGCGATGGCTGGCCTCTTTCTTTGTGCTTACTTTTATTCAAATATAAAGCCTTTAAAAGCAGAGTCTAAAAAGACGACTTCATTAATTAACCCCCCTATTTTAATAATTATTACTACCATTTTAGCCGCACTTACTGCAGCTTTAATGCTTGGGCTGGTAAGCTTTAACCCTAAGGTTCCTGACTTCTGGTTAGCATTTATTGCTATAAACCTTTTATTTACCTGTGTTGCTGAGGAAGCTTTATTTAGAGGCTTATTACAAACCAAGCTTAGCCAAATTATTACGCCTACCCGCTTGGCAATATTTGCGCCTGTAATTACTGCAGGTATTTTTGCTTTGGCACATTTTGCTGGGGGAGTTAGCTATGTATTAGTTTCATTTATTGCAGGTTTGGGATACGGCTATGTTTTTTATAAAACGCAGCGTTTAGAGTGGGCTATTTTATGCCATTGGTTAGTAAATATTTGTCATTTCTTTTTGTTTACTTATCCTATGCTAAGTAAAACCGAGTGCATATAAAGTCATTTACAAATACTAACAATTTACTCAGTAGTAAACATTGCCCACATTCGATTTTGTTAGTAATTTACTACTTCAAACAATAAATTAAAGGACTAATAAATATGCTACGTTTTATGGCAATAATAACTGCACTGGCTACTTTAAGTGGTTGCTCAAACATGACTTTTCATACTGATATAGACAACGACGTTTTATCTCAAGAAATTGGTACCTACGTTAATAAAAGAGATTTGCAGCAGTTTTACAACGACCAAGAAGCACACGAAAGTGGCGCTACACTTTTAGGCCGAATAGCAGGTGAAAGCTGTGATGGCGATGGTATGGGTAACAATAATGTAAGCTATAACCGTTCTAAATCAAATGCTATTGATTTACTTAAAGCTGATGCCATGCGCAGAGGCGCAAATGCTTTTACTATAAACTCTTGTAGCGAAACCTCTGTATCGTATTGCGACCTATCTGTTTTATGTACCGGACAGGCCTACGACTATTAATAAATCATATATTAAGTGCAAAGCTCAGTAGCACACGCTTTCCAGACTCGATTTTAGATACGCTGTGTTCGTACTTATCGGGCCTAAATAAATACACCCTATTAAACCAGTTAATAATACATTTAGCGCATTTAAACACCCCACCGCTTTTAGGTTTTACTAACACAAAGTTGAGTTTGTAATAGCGCCCTTGCTGCACCGGATCAATGTGGTTCATTACGCTGTGATTAGTTGGGTAAGTAACAAGGTTTATCGAAAATGTATTACTGCTAAAAATGGCTTTGTTTTTAACGGTTGCAATCATACTGACTCCTATGAGTTTATATGCCGCATTGTAGCATTTAGTAAATTATGAATGCTTAGACTAAACAATATCAAAATACGATGTCATATAACTAAACAACCTGAAACAAAAAAGCCGAACTTATTTACTAAGCTCGGCTTTTAAAAATGCATTATTTAGCAATTATGCACTTGGGTATTCGCGGTAGGCACGTTCGATATTTTTAGCCTGCTTTTTAGAAATACCTAAATGCGCCAATGCTACACGTAAACGAGCACGCGATAGGTCAGATCCTAATATTTCCATAGCATCAAGCACAGAGGTAGATGACGTTTTACCCGTAATTGCCACAAAAATCGGCTCTAAAAAGTCTTTAATTTTAAGCTCGTGGAACGTTGCTACTTCTTTTGCAATGGCAAAAATAGCTGGTTTATCAAAGCTACGTAGGCCTTCTAGCTGCCATACAAAAAATTGTAGTGCTTGGCGAATTACGTCTTCATCGGCTTTACCCGCGGTTAATAGCGCAGGATCATAAGTAGGTATACCACCAACAAAATGCCCAGCTAAGTCAACTAAGTCCGACAATGTGTTAATACGTGCTTTGGCTTCTGGTAATACTTTAGCTAGCATTTCGCCATTAAACTTCCAATCAACAAAGCGCTGAATTAACTGCTCGTCAGTTAGGTTTTCGCGGATCCACATGCCGTTTAACCAGCTAAGTTTATCTACGTCGAATACTGGGCCACCTAGTGACACGCGCTTCATATCGAAGTTTTCAATCATTTCGTTAAGAGTGAATTTTTCACGCTCATCTGGCATTGACCAACCCATGCGGCCTAAATAGTTAAGCACGGCTTCTGGCAGGTAACCCATTTCTTTATAGTAGTTAATAGAGGTTGGGTTTTTACGCTTAGACAGTTTTGACTTATCTGGGTTACGCAGTAGCGGTAAATGCCCAAGTACTGGCGCTTCCCAACCAAAATCTTCGTAAAGTTTTAATAGCTTAGGCGCTGAGTTAATCCACTCTTCGCCACGGAAAATATGGCTAATTTGCATATGGTGGTCGTCAACTACGTTCGCTAAAAAGTAAGTTGGGAAGCCATCAGCTTTTAATAGCACTTGCATATCGACGTTTTCCCACGGGATCTCAATTTCGTCGCGTAGGTAGTCGTTAAATTTAAAAGTGCCTTCGCTAGGGATTTTCATACGTATAACGTAAGGTTTACCCGCTGCTAGGTTTGCTTTAATTTCGTCGTCTGTGTGGTTTAAGCCACGGCCGTCGTATTTAGGGCGTAGACCTTCTGCCATTTGCTCTTCGCGCATTTTATCCAGCTCTTCGCTTGTTGCAAAACAGTAAAATGCTTTGCCGTCGTCAACGAGTTGGTGTGCGTATTTTTTGTATAAATCGCTACGCTCAGACTGGCGGTACGGGCCAAACTCACCGCCCACATCTGGGCCATGATCCCACTCGAGTCCTAACCAACGCAAACTATCCATAATTGCTTGCTCTGACTCGGCAGTGCTACGTACTTGGTCGGTATCTTCAATGCGAAGTACAAATTCACCACCTTGCTGTTTAGCAAAACAGTAATTAAATAAGGCGATATAAGCGGTGCCAAGATGCGGGTCGCCAGTTGGCGACGGGGCAACACGGGTGCGAATTGTCATGGTAATGTCTCTTTTAATAAGTGAGATGGTAAAGTTATTTATGCTGCTACTTTGTTTATATAAGCAATAATATCGTTTGATTCGTATAGCCAAGTTACTTGGCCATTTTGCTCGATGCGCAGACAAGGCACTTTAACTTTTCCGCCTTGTTCTAGCAGTTCTTGACGATATTGCTCATTACTTTTTGCATCACGCGTTTCTATTTTAAGGCCTTCGCGCTTAATAGCACGGCGCACTTTTACACAAAACGGGCATGCTTTAAATTGATAAAGCTTAAATTGTGCGGTTTGCTGATCAAGCTGCTGTTGCACTTCTGGAGCACGTTTTTTACTACGTGGCGTAAATACAAAATTAAAGAATAAAATTATACTTCCTAATAACCAACGAACTAATTTCATTAACTGCACTCTATTTACAACAAATTTAAGGTGCCAGATTTTAACACAAAAATAGCAGCAAAAAAGCTCAAATATACTCAGCCAGTATATTTGAGCTTTGTAAGCTCAACCTCGGGTCAGGTTAATTATTTAGCTACTAAAATGGGAGCTTATTTATTCAGCTATACTGCTTTTTATTACAGTAAAATTAAGTCATCGCGATGCAGTACTTCTGCCCCGCCATCGTAATCAAGTAACTCACCTATTTGCTTAGAGTGCGCGCCTTTAATTTTATTAACTTCGCTGCTGCTAAAGCGGGTTAACCCACGAGCAATAAGTTGTTTGTCGCTATTTATTACACTTATTAGATCGCCGCGCTCAAATGCCCCCAACGCATTGGTCACGCCTTTAGCAAGTAAGCTTGCACCTTTAGTTTGCAGCGCGGTTATTGCACCGGCATCAATAACAATTTGCCCGCTACTTTTAGGTCCAGCGAGTAACCACTTTTTACGCCCTTCTTTTGGCGCAGTGAGCTTTAAAAAACGTGTGCCGGGCAGTTGCTCGCTCATACATTTTAAAATGACATTTTTACCCGCACCTTTGGCAATTATAACCTCAACCCCAGCACGCCTTGCAATGTCGGCTGCTTGCAGTTTGGTTGCCATACCGCCGGTGCCCAAGTTTGTGCCACTACCACCAGCAAGCTGGCGCAATTCGTCGTTAATATCACTCACTTCACCAATTAATGTGGCATCGGCATTAGTGCGCGGATCGCTGGTAAATAATCCTTCTTGATCGGTAAGCAATAACAGCTTATTGGCATTAGCTAAAATAGCCACCAACGCTGATAAATTATCGTTATCGCCTACTTTTATTTCACTAGTAGCAACCGCATCATTTTCGTTAATGATGGGCACTACATCGTAGTTTAATAATGCATTAAGTGTATCGCGGGCATTTAAATAGCGCTCTCTGTCGTTAACATCGGCGCGGGTTAACAGCATTTGCCCTACGTTTACACCATACAAAGCAAACAAGCTTTGCCAAATATGAATGAGCTGGCCTTGACCAACTGCTGCTAGCATTTGCTTATCTATTACGCTGCGGCCACAGGGCTTTAGTAATTGTTCTCGTCCGGCCGCCACGGCTCCGCTCGAAACTAAAATAACGTGATGCCCTTGCTTTTTAAGCTCACAACATTGGCGCACTAGTTCAACCATATGCGCTTTATCTAGCTTATCGGTGCCGCCAGTCAGTACACTTGTACCTAGCTTTACAACGATTACCTGATCCCTTTGCATTTATTTTTACTACTGAATAATTAAAGATGAATTTATTTATACCAGCTGGGTATTTTTCAACAAGTAAAATATATTCATGCTAGGATCTGATTTTATTCAATTGTGTAAATTACCTGCTATGCCTGCCAGTTTATGTTTAATTATTGCCACCTTTTTATGGGGTAGTTCCTTTATTGCACTTAAGTATGCCATTGCTATTTACGACCCTGCTTTGGTGATATTTTTACGCATGCTAACCACATTATTTTTATCGCTGTGCTTATGGCGCTATGTAATACGCTTTGAATACAGAGTTGGTGACTGGAAGTATTTAATTGCTATGTCGCTGGCTGAGCCTTGCTTGTACTTTTTATTTGAAGGCCATGCAATGGAATATACCTCGGCATCGCAGGCGGGGGTAATTGTGTCGTGCTTGCCTATTATTATTGCTGTACTGGCTTTTTTTATGCTTAAAGAATACATCAGTAAATCTATTATTATTGGCTTTACTTTTTGTATTGGTGGCAGCATTTTGCTCACTGTGCTTTCACCAAACTCCGATCAAGCGCCTAACCCATTATTAGGTAATTTTTTAGAACTTATGGCCATGGTATGTGCGGCGTTTTATACCGTTTGCATTAAACACTTAGCGAGTCGTTATTCACCGTTAACGCTTATAGCGCTGCAAGGCATTAGTGGCAGTTTATTTTTTGCACCGTTTTTGCTTTTTATCGACCTACCAAGCGAAAATCAACACAATATAACCGCTTTATTAAGTATTTTATATTTAGGCTCGTTTGTTACTTTAGGCGGTTATGGTATGTATAACTACGCTATTAGTAAGGTCTCGGTATTAACCGCAGCGGCTTATTCAAATTTAATTCCTATATTTACGCTGATTCTTTCGGCCATCATTTTAAATGAAGTGCTTAACTTGTGGCAGTGGCTGAGTATATTTGTGGTATTTGTTGGCGTAATGATCAGCCAACGTCATCAAGAATTAGTGGTTGATATCCCCAGCGCCGAGTCGGGCGAGGATATTTCCACCGATCTTACTACCTCCGATATCATATCGGCCGAAACCAATAGCCTAAATTCGGTTCCCGATGCTAACGCGTCAAAAGGGTAGCACGTTAGTAAATACAATTGTGCAGTGTGTAAAAATGTGTTTTCTGACTCATGAATTACCTCGCTGCCGGTTACTTTATAATGCTGCAAGGTGCCATTTTGTAATTGCAGGGTAAACTGCTCTCCCACTTTAACGTGCTGTAAAAAAGCAAAGTGAGTGTCGTTATGCCCTGCAATGAGTGCCCCAGCTTGTTTACTACCAAGCTCTGCTGCGGGTAAAAAGTGGCTGGGCGCAAAGGCTAAATTACGCCCGCTAGCACCTGCTAATACGGTGAGTTTTTCATTATGCGCCGGCCAATTTAATTGTGCGGTTACATAACTATCGGCGTAAAACCATGGCTTAACTTTTGCCTCAGGCGTTTTAAGAGCCTGCTGCCAGGCCTGTTCAATTAGTAATTGCGCCAGCCATGCTTTGCCTTGCATGTAAGCGCCATGACCAAATAACCCCAAACCAAGTATTAATAGCCCCGCGCTTAGCCACTTTTTCATTTAAAACGCCTTACTAGCACAAACCCACTTAACAATAAAATTCCTAATATTATATGTACTTTGCTTTGCCCGTCGGTTTGTGGCAAACGCATTGCCATACCCTGAGGAACTGCGTTAGTAGCATTAGCTGTTTGTTCTGCTATTGGATTAATTTGTGTTTGCTCTATTGCTATAAAAGCCGTAAATGGGCTGAGTAATTGATGAGTAAGCGCCAATTGTTGCACTTCGTCTTTAACTGCATTTTGTGAGTTATAGAGCAGCAACGACTTAATTTTTTGACGAGCCCACAGCTTAGCAATTCCTTTAGCATTTGAGCCTGCTTGTGTGTTTAGGTTAATACTAATAGGCCCTTGTGCAGTTTGCCCGTTTAATATTACATTACTGGTATTATTGAGCTTTATAGCCACCATTATTGGCTCATTAAAATAGAGATCTGGCAGTGGCGAAGGCCAAAAGTCTAGGCTATTACCGTTTTCATCGCTTAGCGCTAAATTAGTAATTGCAGGGTGTGCGAGCTTATCAAATAACTGCTGCATTTTAGGTTGCACCTCGCTAGTGCTGCCTATAAAAGTAAACGAGCCCTTGCCTACATCTGCCGCACGGCGCATAAAAAAGCTATTGGGGGCGCTGCCAATACCAACTGTAAATAAGCGGCTATCGCCTAATTTAGCTTGAATACTTTTAAACAGTGCATCTTCGTTGCTTACGCTACCATCGGTTAAAAATATTACTTGGCGTACAAAACCATCAAACTGCGAACCATCTAAAACGGCATCAAGTGCGCCTTGTATTTCTGTACCGCCGTCGGCTTGTAACCCATATATAAAGCGCTCTGCGCGGCGTAAATTAAAGCCACTTGCAACTAAAGGTTTATCGCTCATTAGGGTTACTACATTATCAAACCCTATAATGTTAAAACTGTCGTTACTGTCTAGCAGCGATAGCGCATAAAACAATGCGTTTTTAGCTTGCTCCATAGACTGCCCATGCATAGAGCCCGAAGTATCGACTACAAATACTGTTTCGCGGGCTAATCGCTGCGTTGTTATAAAGTTATCTGCAGGCGGCATTAGCATAGCGAGCCCGTAGCGCTCGCCATTTTCAAACTGCTCGGTAAAAAATGCAGCTTGGGCTTGCTCTTTTTGCAGTGGTTTAAACTCCAGCACAAAGTCGCGGTTTAGCGCATTTTGCTCATTTAACTCTATTGAGTATTGTCCAAATGCAGTGTTTTGAATATTTACATTATGAAATTTAGAATTTATATCTACCAGCTCTAAACCTACGTCTATATCTAAGTTTAAATTAAACTGACTACTTGGCTTATCGTCATTTTTTTGCGTGCTATAAACTGGGCTTAGCCAACCATGTGGTAGCGAGTTAGTTGGTTTTTGGCTTTCTTTATTTATGTCAATTTCACCTTGGGTTACATGATAACGCGGTGTGATTGTGCCCGGAAAGCGCACTGTAAAGGTGCCGCTGCTGTAATCAATTATTTCTTGATATTCCAGCTCAATAATAACCTGCTCCCCAGGGGCTATATTAGCTACGTTTGTAATAAACATATTAGCGCGTTGCTGGCGTACTAGTGCTGCTTGCTTGCCGGCCTGTTTGGCTTCTGCGTATTTTTTTTCGGCCGCCACTTTTTTATCAATTTGGCCCTTAATTACTCGCTCGCCAATACGCATGGTCATAGCATGTACTGCGCTTTCATCGGGCAGCGGAAACACATAACGCGCATTAACAGCAAACGGGTTTTGGTTTTGATAAGTTTGTTTAACTACAACATGATTTATAAGTCCGGTTAATGTCATATTTGCATCACTTTTTAATATTATTGCAGGGCCTGCTTGTGCGCCGCTGCTATCAAAAAGTTCTAACTTGGGAGAGTGTGCGTGGCTTTTAAAGCTCGCTAACATCACCAGTATACCCAGTGTAAAAAGGCTTACCCATTTAAGGGTAAGCACTTTGCTTGGTTTACTCAAAAAAAACATAAAATCACTCCATCGAAGGCTTTAATTTAATTACTTGCTGTTTGGCTATTTACAGGATTTATTAAACGAGTAGTAAGGGTTACCCGCCGATCAAACGTGTTGTCTTCTACTGTGTTAGTTTTAGCAAGTGTTTGCTGCTCACCAAATGCTTGCGTGCTTAAGCGCGTGTGGCTTACGCCCTGTTTTATTAAATAGCTTTGCACCGCATTTACACGTGCTTTTGAAAGTAAAAGGTTGGCTTGTTCATCACCGCGTTGATCGGCAAACCCACTTAAATCGAGCGCTAACTGTGGCTGGTTTTTTAAAAGCGTAACGAGTTGGTCTAACTGCAATGCAAAATGTGGCGCAATAACACGTGAGCCGGTTTTAAACTGTACTGTCATGGCAAGTAAATTATTAATTTGCGATTGTGTTAACTGCTCATTTTGATTAGCAAGCACTTCGATTTGTTGCTCTAACTGGCTGTTATGGCTAAGCAGGTGTTGGTAGTCGTTGGTTTTTTCTGTCATTACAATTATTGCACGCTGTTGCTGGGCAATTTTGTTATCAGCAACTTTTGCATCGCCTATTAAACCACCAGCAAATGCTCCCACAAAAGCACCAATAGGACCGCCTACTACACCACCTATAATAGCGCCCGCTCCTAAGCCTATTGCGGTTTCGGTGTGCGCTTCTTTTGTAGCCGTATTATTAGAGGTTGATGCTAATGCGGGGCCGCAAAAAACGGCCGCTAGGGTTAGCGCTATTAATGTCTTCTTCATGATTGATCCTTAAACTTACTTTTTAATTTGTGATGTTTTGTTTTGATGGGTGTATTAAAACAAGCTCAAGTGGCAACAAAGGGGAGCAAAAATGGCAAACCACTGAGCAATTGTGGCAAAAAAAAGGCAATTGCCTTTTTAAGCGTACTTAGCTTAAAAACTTCGTTATAGTGCGTTGGTAATAAAGAGGATAAACCCAGAAATGAAAAAAATAGCCATCATTGAAGATGAACCCGCCATTCGCGAAAACTACACTGAAATGCTCAGCGCACAAGGTTATCAGGTAACTGGGTATGCAAACCGTAGTAGCGCAGAAGCGGCGTTTAAAAATGCCCTGCCCGATTTAGCCATTGTTGATATTGGCTTAGGTAATGAAATAGATGGTGGTTTTTTGCTGTGCCAAACATTGCGATCACTGTCTAAAACGCTGCCTATTATTTTTTTAACCGCTCGCGATAGCGAAATAGACACAGTGTGTGGCCTACGTATGGGCGCCGACGATTACCTCACAAAAGATATTAGTTTGGCTCATTTAGCGGCGCGTATTGGTGCGCTATTTCGTCGTATGGAAGCACTTAAACAACCTGCCGACGAAAATGCACTTATAACTCGTGGGCCGTTAACGCTCGATACACAGCGCATGCAGGTGTTTTGGCAACAACTATTAGTTGATTTAACAGTAACCGAATTTTGGATGTTGCACTCCCTCGCACAGCGCCCCGGACATGTTAAAAGCCGTAATGAATTAATGAGTGATGCTAAAATTTATGTAGACGACAGCACCATAACTTCACACGTAAAACGTATTCGTAAAAAGTTTATAGCACTCGATAGTAACTTTGACTGCATAGACACAGTGTATGGCATGGGCTACAGGTGGGAGCAAATTTAATGTTGCGATTTGGCCTACGTAGTAAGTTTATTTTACTTTCTTGCTTTTTATTTTTATTGCCCTGGTTGGGCTACGAATATGTGTGGGAAATGGAAAAGTTTTTACGCCAAGGCCAAGAAAAAACCTTAGTAGGCACTACCCGTGCCCTCGCCACTGCCCTGCATGAACGCCCTGCATTATTTGATCAGCAAACTAGTTTTTTAGATCAAGTTGTAAAGGGCCGCGATCTATACGCGTACAACCTTAAAAATCCTATTCAACTCGATGGTAAGCTCACTGATTGGGAGAGCTATCAGGCATTATTTTGGCAATACGACAAACGCTACTTACAAAAAACCGACAACAAGCATCAAGCCAGCGATCTGTCGTTTGAGCACATGGTAGGAAAGTTTGATAATTACCTTTATGCACTGTTTAAAGTAACTGATAACCAACTCGTTTATCGGCCAAAAAACAGTTTAAGTATTACTAATAACGACCATTTAAAAATTGGCTTAAAAACACCTGATGGGCAGTTTAACCGCTACATTATTGCGCCACGGCAAGATGGCTGGGTAAACGCTTTTAATGCAGATAGCAAAGTACCCTTTACAAAAATTCAGGGCTATTTTAGCAGTACGGCGGCTGGCTACAATATTGAGCTACGCTTTCCTATTAGTATGCTTGGCAATAAGCTTGGCTTTGCCATTGTTGATGTAGATAACAAAGAGCCCTTGTTAGAACCTAAAATAATGTCGACCTCAAACTTAAATAACCCCAGCGATTTAGGTTCAGTACTTGTGCCCTCTCCCGAAATTAATCGTATTTTAAAAGGCATGGGCCACAGTGGCAGCCGTATTTGGGTGGTCGATAAGCATCATAGAGTATTAGCACAATCGGGCTCGATTCATCATGCCGATGGCGTATGGGCTGACGGCCTTGCCAATCAAGCTCCTGAAACTTGGTGGCAACAGTTTGAGCAAAACTACTTGCATCCCCTTTATTATAAAATTTTAACACGCCCCGAAAACGAATTTTTAGATACTCTGCACGACGTAGCAGCTATGCAAGGCAGTCATTTAGCCAAAGCACTAAAAGGCCAGCCTGCATCATCGTGGCGATTAACCCCCGACAGTAAAGCCGTTATTTTATCGGCTGCTTACCCTATTTGGATCCAAGATAAAGTAATTGGCGCGGTAATAGCCGAGGAAACTACCAATGGCGTACGTACACTGCGTAATAAATCGCTCGAAAAATTATTTAACGTTATTTTAGCCGTGATGCTTATTGGCACAGTAACGTTATTCTTTTTTGCCTCTCGAATATCGAGCCGTATTAGGCGTTTGCGCGATACTGCAGAGCAAGCTATAGATGCACAAGGGCGAGTTACTGGCAGTATTAATTACAGCGATGCTAATGACGAAATTGGCGATCTATCACGCAGTTTTGCTAATATAGTCAGCCGCCTTGGTGGCTATACCAACTATTTAGAAAATATGTCGTCGCGGTTATCGCACGAGCTGCGTACACCTGTTGCGGTAGTGCGCTCATCGCTCGAAAACCTACAAATGCAACCACAAAGCGAGCTGAGTCAAAAGTACTTAGATCGCGCCAGTGAAGGCGTTGAACGCTTAGGTAAAATTATTACCACCATGAGCGAAGCCACTCGCTTAGAGCAAAGTATTCAAAGCAATGAGCCTGAGCCATTCGACTTACAAAAAGTAATAAGTGGCTGCATGCAGGGCTACCAGCTTACTTACCCTAAGCAGCTGTTTACACTTGATATATGCCAAACTGCGCTTCCTATGCAAGGCGCACCAGAGTTTATAGCGCAACTGCTCGATAAGTTAATTAATAATGCAATTGAATTTAGCCACGCAGAAAAGCCAATTAGTGTTAGCTTAAAGCAAAACGACAGTGCAGCAATTTTAACCGTAGGGAATTATGGTCCATTATTACCTGTCGGTTTAACTGAGCATATTTTTGATTCTATGGTGTCGGTGCGTAGCCAGCAAATGCAGCAACAGCCACATTTAGGATTAGGACTCTATATTGTAAGGTTGGTGTGCGACTACCATAATGCCAGTGTAACCGCTAAAAACAATCAACAGGGCGATGGCGTAGTGTTTACTGTAAGCCTGCCATTAGTTAAGTAAAAGTGGGTTGTAATTTACTTAACTAATACTCGCCACTGGGTTGGCTTTTTTTGGGTTACAATTTAGTAAGAGTTAAAATGTAACTGTTCACTTTTAATTCAGTGGCAAAACCCTAACCTAGCGCTAATCACCCTAAGCTAAGGTTTAATCATGCACCCATTATTAGAGCAAGAAGAGTTAGATTTTATATTTGAATTATATAGGCCAACAACAAGCACTAAACCTGTAAGCGAGCAGAGCCAAAACCGCAACTATAAAAAAGTAACGCAGCGCCAGTGCAATAAAGATAACAGCACATCAAGTTACTTAATTTAATTACTTTTAATGCCCTACTCACTGTGCCTGTTTTTCTCGTGTTAAAAACGCTTTTACACAGTTTATTTCCGCTTGTTTAACTTCCTCGCCTATTTCTGGGCCTTTTTTGCCGCTGTTAAGTGCAGCTTGTACCACTTGTTTTTTATCTAGCTTTAATAGTTCTGCATGAATAGCACGCAGCTTAGCTGCTTGCGGGTAAGGTTTATCTACGAGTGTTTCGCCGCGCCCTTGTGCATCGCATTGGCATGCTTGAGTAAAAGCAATAAAACGTTGTGGATGAACCAAGGCGTTTAAATTAGTCACAATTAACTTATGAACCGTTTCGGGCCTTAATTGCTCTAATGTATGACAAAGAGTGTGATTATCGCTAGTAAGTACGCCAATATCGCGAAAGCAATTAGGTATTTTTAAACGTTCACAAAACTGTTCAACTACAGCAACCCCATCTCGTTCATGGCCACGTAAATTACCGCGTTTTTTAAAACTGATCGCTTTACCAAAGTCGTGAGTTAATGCAGCAAAACGCGTTGCTAAATCAAAATTCAAATCGGCTGCACGCCTAAGTACTAACATGGTATGCACAAACACATCACCCTCGGGGTGATGTTGTTTAGGTTGCGGCACATTAACCATTTTCTCAAGCTCGGGAAAAATCCCTAAGCCTTGCAACGCTTGAAAATAAAGTTCGGGATGCTTTTCACCCAGGGCTTTTTCGGTCTCTAACCATACTCGCTCTGGCACTAAATGATTAAGCTCGCCTTGCTGCTTAAGCTGTTGCATTAGTGCATAAGTGCTCGGATGTATACGCCACTCGCTGCCAAAACGGGCTAAAAAGCGAGCTATACGCAACACCCGCACTGGGTCTTCTACAAATGCATCTGTTGTATGGCGCAGTATTTTATCTTTAAGGTCTTGTTGGCCGTTAAATGGGTCAATTATATTATCGTTAGCATCGAGCGCCATAGAGTTTATAGTTAAATCACGTCTGGCTAAGTCTTCCTCTAGAGTCACATCTGGGCTGGCATCAACCACAAAACCGGTATAGCCTTTACCACTTTTACGCTCAGTGCGCCCAAGTGCATATTCTTCTTTGGTTTTTGGGTGTAAGTAAACCGGAAAGTCGCTACCTATCGGCACAAAGCCTAGCGCTTCCATTGCCTGTGGCGTTTCGCCAATAACAACATAATCGTTGTCATTTGATGCTCTTTTTAGCAGTAAATCACGCACTGCACCACCAACTAGGTAAACCTGCTCCAATGCTTTATCCACGTAACCTCCAAAAACAAATACCAAAACCGCAATTAATGGTACTAATTATACCCAAAACCATATTAAAAGTCTGAGTAGTTTGACCTACCGCTAACTTGCTCATTACAATAGCGCTTTATTTTTAGCTAAAGTCATAACAACAATGAAAAAGCACTCTGCAAAAAAAGAACTCATGCTACTGCCTATATTACTGGTGGTTATTTTAATGTGTGTGGTGGGGCACTTTTTTATGCAAGCGGATTATCAAGACAGTAACATGATTGAATACATGTTAGCAGCGCTGCCATTTGCAATGTTTGGCTTAGTGGTTGTAGCCTTTAAAATGGCGGCTAAAAGCGAAAAAGAAGAACAAAACGAGCAGGATTCTTAATCCTGCCTTATGTGTTTAAAGTACATGATAACCAAACCAATCAGGTTTTATTTTTTGTGCTTGCCCACTTGGGGTCAGTTTTATACTAAGCTGGCTGTCGAGTAAATCTATTGCAAAGCAATCGTCTACGTCGTGTAAATCATCTTTATGAATATGGCTAAAGCCAGCGAGTAAATCGTTTTTAGCGCGCTGTTTGGCCTCTTGACTACTGCTTGCTACATACAGTGCAAAGTCGTGTTGCTCAGCCATTAAATCGCTTCTGTAGGCGCCTAAGTTTACAAAGTAAAGCTGTTTAGTTTGCTCAACTGGCGTGTCGCTTACTGTAACTTTATAACCATCTATGTGGTTAATTGCCATGTAGCTATCCATATGCACGCTGTTTTTGTCGCCCACCCATTGGCTTTTTAATTTAGTATAGGTTTGCTCAATGTTTTGCCCAACTACAAAACGAATGTCGTGCATTTCTATATGACAGCCCTGAATTCGCCCACCTAAATACACCATGAATAACTGCATGTTTAGTTCCTATAAATTGGTTATTTAAGCTAAATTATCAACATCTATATTGTGCTTTTTAATCAGTTTATAAAAATCTGAACGGTTACGTTTAGCTAGTTTTGCGCCTTCGGCGACATTTCCACCAGCCATTTTAAGGGTGTTTATTACGTAGTCGCGTTCAAATTCTTTTTTAGCGTCGTTTAGCGACAATGGCTCTACATTTTTTTCGTTGCTATTTAATGCACTTAGCACTAAATGCTCTGAAATAACTTCGCTTGGGGTAAGTGCTACAACTTGCTCTACCACGTTTTGAAGTTGGCGAATATTACCTGGCCAGTCGTAACGCACGAGTGCGTGCATGGCGTCGTTGGCAAAGTGTTTTTCGCTTTGCTTCATTCGCTTTGCAATACTGGCGCTAAAGTATTGTGCAAGTAGACTTATATCTTCGCGACGCTCGCACAAAGGAGGGAGTTTTAAATTAACCACGTTTAAGCGGTAGTATAAATCCTCCCTAAACTGCTGATTTATAATCGCTTCGGGGAGGTTTTTATGAGTTGCCGATACAATGCGAACATCTATGGCTATTTCTTCTTGAAAGCCGACTGGACGTATGGTTTTTTCTTGCAATACGCGCAGTAACTTAACTTGTAAATTAAGCGGCATATCACCTATTTCATCTAAAAATAAGGTGCCTCCCTCAGCTTGTTGAAACAGTCCTTGGTGATCTTTTATTGCCCCAGTAAACGAACCTTTTTTATGACCAAATAATTCTGACTCTAGCAGTTCACCCGGTACTGCGCCGCAGTTTATCGCTACAAATGGGCCTTTACTTACATGGCTATGCTGATGAATAGCTTGAGCTAATAACTCTTTACCCGTACCACTGGCTCCCGATATTAATACGTTAACTTGCGTTGGCCCTAGCAGTTTAACTTGCTCTAGCAAATGTAGCATAGCGCCGCTACGGGTAACTATATTGCTAGTGGGTATTATTTCATCGGCATTTACGCCGTGTATTTCTATCGCTTTTGCTAAGCTGTCGAATAACTCGTCTTTATCTATTGGTTTGGTAATAAATGCAAAAATGCCTTGTTTGGTAGCCTCTACCGCATCAGGAATAGAGCCATGCGCTGTCATCATAATAACGGGCAATGCCGGATAGCGGCTTTGCAATTGGCGGTGCAGTGCCATGCCATCCATTTCGTCCATGCGCAGGTCGGTTACTACGGCATCGAACACTTGGCTTTTTAATATTTGTAACGCAATTAGGCCGCTCTCGCAGGTGGTAACCTCGTAGCCTTTTGATTCGATACGAATAGCGAGCAATTTTAATAAGCTGGCATCGTCATCCACTAATAATACTTTTGCACCTTGCGGTTTTATTGCTGGCATAACTACTGCTCCTTAGTTTCTTCGCGTAATAACAGTTGCTGCTCTATGGTTGCTAATGACGAGAGCGTTTGTTGCATTTTATTATTAAGTGCTTGCTGCTCTTTTTTAGCATTTATTTGTAGTGTTACTTGTTGTTTTTGTAGCCATAAATACTGTTTTATATCGTCTGGCCAATAGTAAGCTTGGTCAAGTTTAAGTAACTTACTCATTACCGTATTAGGATCGCTACTAGTGTTTAAACACATAAATTGAAAAAAGTTTTTTAGTTCTTTTTCGCCAACAAAATCTTTGTTATCCGGGGTTAACTTAAAACCACCACAT
Organism: Pseudoalteromonas sp. 20-MNA-CIBAN-0454; assembly: GCF_040308685.1. NCBI lineage: Bacteria > Pseudomonadati > Pseudomonadota > Gammaproteobacteria > Alteromonadales > Pseudoalteromonadaceae > Pseudoalteromonas > Pseudoalteromonas sp. 20-MNA-CIBAN-0454. The sequence goes on from NZ_JBEOOB010000004.1 coordinate 61,889, forward strand.
TTATTAGCATGCCAGGCTATTACTTGCTCCGCAGGGGGATACATAGGATCGCTTTTAGGCCGAGGCTTTGGGCTTGGCTGGCTGTTTTTATCGCTCGTTACTTTAGTTTGAGTTTGCGCCACTGGGCTATCAACCACTTGCTGTTGGGGGTTATTAGTTTTGCACCCCGATAAAATGATGGCACTGCCACACACACATAAAATAGCCATTAAACGCGAGGTCATGCTAGTTAACTCCTTGATTTGTTATTATGGGAAGCGTAATTAAAAATCGACAACCTTGGGGTTCATTTTGCTCTATTAATAATTGTCCGTTTAATTGCTCTACTGACTCTTTAACAATAGTTAAGCCTAAGCCACTGCCTTGTAGCGTAACATTTTTGCTATGCTTACCTTGATAAAATGCGCTAAAAACATGTGCTTTTTCGTGCTCTTTAATTCCGCATCCCTCGTCGCTTATCGCCATTTTTAGCTTACTGTGCTCAAAGGTTAACGCTATAGATACTGCCTGCCCGTGTTGTGAAAACTTTAAGCCATTAGAAATTAATTGCACTAAAATCATTTCAATTAACTCCCCAGGTAACGCAAGCGCCTTATTAGGTAAGTTGTTATGCCAAATAAGGGTTTGCTCTCGGGCTGTTAGGCGGTGCTCAAAATGACTATTAATTTTATTAATTAAATGATTAAACTCAACCTCACTTACGCTGTCTTTACTAGTACGAATCGCGTTATAACTAAGTAGGCTGTCAATCATAGTACGAAGGCGCACCATAGACTGGCTAATAAGCTCAAGTACAGCGCGTTGCTCTTTAGTTATAGGGCCAACTATTTCATCGCTGAGCAAGTCGGTGCCCTCGACCATTGAGGCTAGAGGTGTTTTAAGTTCGTGGGTAACGTGGCGTAAAAAGGTGTCTTTTTGCTGCTCAAGTATATGTAACTGAGCTTGCACCCATTGTAATTTATTACCTAATTCAACTAGCTCTGCTGAGCCTTGCACGGCTATTTTTTGTTGCCAGTCACCTTGCCCTAATTTACCAATAATTTTAGTCAAGCTTTTTAAGCGGCCACTTATACGCCACAAAAAACCGCCTCCTACTAAGAGTGTTAGCGGAATTAGCGCCACCAGCCAGTTAATAAATGAAGTTTGTAACTGCGCTATTTCTTTTTGATTATTAGTAATTTGGGTTTCGCTTTTATCGCGTAACCATAAGGTAAGTTCGGCGAGTAAATCGCTAATAGGTAAAAACAAGGCTACCTGCTGTTGTTTTTGTTCAACAAGTTGAGTGTGTGCTAGTTGCAGAGTATTCGTTAAACGCTGCCATTGTGCGGTGTGACTTTTACTGGGCGCTATACGTGTAAGATCTTCAATACTTTGTAGCGATGCTTGCCACTTATCAACTATGAGCGTATCGAGTGACTCACTTTTTAGTACCCAATTTTGCCGAGTAGCGCGCTCTAAACTATTGAGTTCTTGTTTTAAAATATTAAACGATTTAGTTACTTGGTAGTTATTACTAACAATTTGCTGAGTTACAGCTAACTGCTTATTAAGCGCATTTAAAAATACAATAACCACTAACGATAAGGGTAATAACGACAGCAGCATACTCATTACAAACTGGCTAATTAAATTAGGGCGCCAATTAAGTATTGCTTTGTATTTTTCAGCCATCGCTGCTGGCATTGCATCCATCCTTTAGTAACTTTAAACAGCCTATTATTAAGCGTTTAAGTTATACACTAGCTGAATCAATTTATATATCTGTTATTCGTACTGTAAAGCCGCCTGTTGCCAAACAGCAACAACTCAACTCTTTGATTTGTATTGCTTCTTTATTTATAAGCCAAATTTCGTTGCAAAAAACACACAGATACCTGTAAAACTTGCTTAACCTATAACACCAAAAACCATAAGCAACTGAATTTAAAAGATAAAAATAATTGGCATCGTTTTTGTAATAGTTAATCTAAGTTTATCTTATAAGGAAATGACCATGAGTAATCGCTTTTTAATTATTATGCCAATCGTTGCGCTAGGCTTTTTGAGCGCTAACGCGCTGGCAATGGATGTACAAGCTACTTTTAATGAACTTGATAAAGACAGTAACGGTACTCTCAGCGAAGCTGAAGCTGGTGAGGACGCCGTACTTCATGAAAACTTTTCACAAATAGATACTGATCAAAATGGTCAGCTGTCGCTAGATGAGTTTAAACAGTTTATTAAGTAACTAACCTAGTAACCAAAGGAGTTTTTTATGAAACAGCTTATAGCCGCATTTTCGTTACTGTTTTTAGTTATTAGTGCTACTGCCCTGGCTTCATCGTTTAATGCTCGTTTTGCTTTTTTAGATAAAAATATGGATGGAAAAATATCTATTACCGAAGCCAAAAAAGATAAAGAAGTAATGAAACAGTTTTCTGATTTAGATGTAAATAACGATGAAATGATCTCTAAAAAAGAGTTTGAGGCGTTTAAGCCTTAAGTTTAAATTCAAGTTTGGTCTTGTAAAATTAACTAAAAGTATTTGCTATAACCCCTGAGGGAGTGTGTAAATGGATTTAATGTTGGGCGTTAAATTATGGCAAGTACTTTATTTTATTACGAATGACATTAAAATGAGCTTTGCGAAGGAGCACCATGAAGATACGCGCTTGTTTAGTTAGTTGCTTATTATTACTAAGCTTTAATTCATTAGCACTTGATGTAAAGCAACGTTTTGATCACCTTGATACAGATCAAAGCGGCTATTTAATTCACCATGAGCTTGAGGCTCAACCGCACTTACTAAACAACTTTAGCAAATGGGATAAAAACCAAGATAATAAAATTTCATTGGTTGAATTTAAAAATTATCTTACGAATAACCTCTACTGAGTAATTTATGAAAAATATAAGCTATATAGCGCTCGTTGCGCTTAGTATTTGTAGCACACCAAGCTTTGCCAGCAGCAATAACATTGCCAAGCAATTTGAAAAATTTGATCGTAACCAAAACGGCTTATTAAGCCGAGCAGAAACAGCCAGTGACCCTGCCCTATGGTCTCGTTTTGCAAGTTACGATAAAGACAAAGACGGCCACCTTTCTTTAAGCGAATTTACACTTTATGCAAGTCAGTAATTAATTTACCAATAAATTAACTGGCTTACTCTGCACAAATAACAATCCAACCACCTCAAGTGGTTGGTATTATAAAAGTGAGTTTGTTATGTTAAAGCCATTAACAATAAAAATAAGCTCACTATGCCACTCAAAAAAATAATCAAACCATTGCTACTCGCTTGCCTTTGCGCAGGCTCAAGCCTTGCGGTTGCGCAAACTAAAGTTATTTACAACGCCAACGGCTACACACCTTTGTACAAAGGTGAAGTGCAGCAGTTTTCTACTTTAGTTATAAAAAACGGTAAAGTAGTTAAACTTGGCGGCGATACGCTAAAAAATAGCTTTCCTGATGCCAAGCTTATTGACGCTCATGGCAATACGCTATTACCGGGTTTAATTGACGCACACGGTCACATTATTGGTTTAGGTAATAACCTGTCACAATTAGATTTACGCGGTGCGCTTTCTATTGATGAAGTTACTAATAAACTCAAGGTATTTGCAAATAACAAACAAGGTTGGATTATTGGCCGTGGCTGGAATCAAGAGCTGTGGCAAAAAAAGCAGTTTCCTACCGCTGCCGATTTAGACAAAGTAGTGAGCGATCGCCCTATTGTACTATCGAGAATTGATGGCCACGCTATTTGGGTAAATAGCAAAGCCCTAGAGCTTGCGGGCATTACTGCAAACACCCAATCGCCAGAAGGCGGCGAAATTATTAAAGACGAATTTGGCAATCCTACTGGTATATTTGTAGATAAAGCAGAATCGTTAATTAAACAATTTATGCCAAAACCATCAAAACAAACTCTTAGTGACTCTTTAGATGCTGCCGGTAATCATTTATTAAGTTTAGGGATTACCTCAACCCATGATGCGGGTATAGATAAAACCACTTGGGAATTATACAAAGAACGCGGTGAACTAGGCAATTTACCACTGCGTATTGTGGCAATGCTCAGTGGCGCGAGTCCTGATTTAAAAACCATGTTAAAAGCAGGTCGATACCAAGATGCCAACGACTTTATGTCTATTCGCAGCGTTAAGGTTTATGCTGATGGCGCATTAGGTTCGCGTGGCGCGGCGCTAATTGAGGATTATGCCGATAGAAAAAACCACCATGGCTTAATGCTCGAAACCCAGCAAAAACTAGAAGAGTTATTTACGCTTAGTTTTAAAAGCGGTTTTAGTGCCAACACCCATGCAATTGGCGACAAAGCTAACCACGTTGTATTAGATGCTTATAAAAATGTATTTAAAGCAACCGGCGGAATTTTACTACGTAACCGTATGGAGCATGCACAAATAGTAACGCTTGATGATATTAAGCGCTTTAAAACATTAAAAATTATTCCTTCAATGCAACCAGTGCATGCCACCTCTGATATGCACATGGCAGAGCAACGCTTAAGCGAAAAGCAATTAGCGGGTGCTTATGCATGGCAAACCTTTTTAAAACAAGGGTCAGTGATTGCAGCAGGATCTGACTACCCAATAGAATTGGCAAATCCTTTTGATGGCTTGTATGCAACAATTACTCGTATGGATCACAACCAACAACCAACCCAGGGCTGGCGCGCTAGCGAAGTATTAAGCCGTGAAGACGCACTGCGTGCTTTTACCCTAGGCGGCGCTTATGCAGCGCATCAAGAGTTTAAAGTGGGTAGTTTAGAGCAAGGAAAGTGGGCCGACTTTATTTTAATAGATAAAGATTATTTTAAAGCCCCGGTTGATGAACTATATAAAATAAACGTATTACAAACATGGATTGCAGGCAAACTTCGTTACGAAAAAGAGGCTGTGACTGCGCAATAAACTGAATACAAACTGAAAATAACAAATTAATGATAAAATTTAATTAAAGTAATCAAAAAGTGTGTCGATAAAGTGGGGTATTTAAAAATCCCCTTATGTTTCAGGAAGAAAACATGTTATCTAAAAAAATATCTCTTACTTTATCGGCACTTTTTACCCTTTCACTTTCAGCTTGTTCTAGTCACCCTGTTTACAATGGTCACGCTCCTCATAATGACTATTCTCATAACAAAAGGCACGTTCAAAATGACTCGCCTCGCGTGAGTAACTGGCAGTTTCCAGAAAAAAATTACCGCCCAATAAATAGCAGTAAATTACTTAGTAATTACACCGAACAATTAGCCATGAAGCTAATTGAAAATATGAATTACATAAATAGTAATACCCCTATTGCCATTACTTCTTTTGTAAATTTAGATGATAACCTACAAACAACTAATATTTTTGGAAACCATTTAGCTGAGAGCTTTATTACTGAACTACAAGAGTTTGGATTATCTGTTGTAGATTACAAACACACAGGTACTGTACATGTAACCCCAAATGGCGACTTTTCATTTAGTCGTAATGGTCGAGAAATTAAAGGCTACCCGCATATTGAATACACTTTAACTGGCACACTTACTTATACCAATCGCGGTGTTATTGTAAACGCACGTATTATTGGCGCTAAGTCAAAGGTAGTGGTGTCTTCGGCTAAAGGATTTGTGCCTAGTTTTGTGGTTGAGTCGTTATATCCCACTCGCCGCGTTGACGGCATAGCGCTTGACGCAATCTTATAAAAACCAAAAAGGATTAGCTTAGGCTAATCCTTTTTAGGCTCTGGCTGTTTATTACGGTATAATTTAATAATATGATACGCGTTTACAAACGCGAGTAAGCCGTTAGTAAAGGCAACGGGTACTGCACCAATAGCTAAGCCATAAATAGTAAAGGCGATACACCCAAATAAATTATACCAACGCAGCTTTACCACGTCGGTCATTGTTAACGATGCAACCAGTAAAGCAGATGCTATATAACCTAAATATTCCCAACTCAATTGTTCTCTCCTAGGCTTTAGGTTAGCATTGCATATTAAACTTTAGTACATTGAATCTGTACAGCAACGTAACAGCTAAATAAAAGTTAACCTATAAATGGCTTAAAACTCTGTTGGTTATCAGCAGCTATACTGCTCAAATAATTAGTCCAACAGTGCCAGCCCATTATATTAGCAGCACCTGATATGTTAATTAATTTAACATAATTTCTTAGAGCTTTGATGCTATCGCCATTAAGGTGCAATAAATAGGACAATTGTCCGAAGAGTATGATTGATGTTTCAATACCATTTTTCCAGTTATCTTGTTGAACAACTACTTACCTTTGCCGGTAGTAGTTATCAGCAATCAAAAAAAGAAATATTAATACAACAAGACCAACCTTTAACTAAGTTGGTACTTGTGCGCAGCGGAACTGTGTCGTTTAGTTACGATGTAGGTAACGGACGACGCCTGCTGCTTGGTCAACTCGATTGCAATAACACCCTCATTGGTGAAATAGAAGCGCTCAATAATAACCCCTGTATTTATACAGTAACCTGTTTTAGCGATGTAACTTATAATTTAATTGAGTTAAAGCATTGGCGTGCGTTATTACTTGAAAAACCTGAGCTGAGTTTATACACAGCACAAACTATAGCGGCTAAATTTCAAGAAAATCAAAAAATAAACCTAGATAAATTATTACTGCCACTGAGCTATAACATAGCTAAAGACTGCCTACTAAGAGCCGAGAACAACAACCCTACACTGCTGCGTGCATACCCTACGGTAAATGCCGAAGCAGAACGTTTTGCAACCACTGAGCGCGCTTACAGGCGCGTTGTAACAGAACTCGTAGAAAAAAGCTTAGTACAAAGAAGTACCCAAGGTTTATTAGCAGTAGATATACCGCGCCTAAGCCAATATGTAGATAGCTTTGCGCAATTGTAATTTATTACATCAGGTTACATAGGTTGAAACGTTAAGTTTTATCCATAAAAAAAGGCCTTAATGGCCTTTTTTTTATTTATGCAGGTTGATTATTTTTCTAGCAAAATGTCATGTATTTTTGCTAGGTCTGATTTGCCAGCAATAATTTCATCCGGTGTTAAACCCGATAACTCATGCGGAAACACTAGCCATTCTTCAGACTCATGAATATAGTAATCTGGCTTCATGTCTACTTTAGAGTTTTTAGGCTTGTAGTAAGGGCATGCAATACGAATATCGCGCGGTAAGTTTAAACGCATTAGCTCTGAAAGCTTTTCTTTTAATGCAAAAATACTGCGGCCAGAGTCAAACACATCATCAACAATGAGTAATGAGTCACCTGCATTAGCATTTTCTACAATGTAGTGTAAACCGTGTACTTTTATCTCTTTAGATTGCTTTCCAATGCCATAATAAGACGATGTACGTACCGCAATGTGATCGGTTTCAATGCCTTTGTAATCGTAAAATTCTTGCACTGCAATACCTATGGGTGCACCACCTCGCCAAATACCAATAATGAAATCTGGACGAAAGCCATCATTATACACTTGCGCTGCTACGCGAAATGAATCTTCAAGTAATTGTTGAGCCGTGATATAGCACTTATCTGACATAGTTAGGATCCCAGTGGTGAGTACAACATTTGAGCGCAGCTTAGATTAAAGCTGTAAATGAAACGTTCAAACATCTAAGGCGAGGGATTTTACCGTAATTTAAATCAAAATGCTTGTTTGCAGCACAAAAAAAATAGGCACCAAACGGTGCCTATTATAATTTTTTAATAAACTAACTCTGCAAATATTACGCTTTTTCTAACAAGGTGCGAGCAACAGTACGCATGCCTTGTGTGGTAGCGCCTGCAGCCCATTGGTTAGTGCTGCTCATATTAAATGCAGCTGCCAGATCAATATGCACCCAGCCTTTGCCATCATTTGCTACAAAGCGCGATAAGAAACCAGCCGCATTTGATGCACCACCATAACCACCGCCTTTTTGCGCACGGCTGTTAGCTGTATCGGCATAAGCCGATGGGCAGTTTTGCTGATGCCACTTTTCAAGTGGTAATGGCCACGCTGCTTCCATTTCTTGAGAAGCAAAGTCTTCAACTTCACGTACTAGCTCTTTATCAAGTGCAAACAAAGCATTGTACTCTTGGCCAACAGCAACTAGCGCAGCGCCGGTTAGTGTTGCAGCATCAATAATTAATGGCGCACCACTCTCACCTGCGGCCATTAAGCCGTCAGCTAATACTAAACGCCCTTCAGCATCAGTATTTACAATTTCAACTGTAGTGCCATTTTTATACGTTAAAATGTCACCTAATTTATAAGCATGGCCAGAAATTAAGTTTTCTGCACAGCATAAAAACAGCTTAATACGTTTTTCAATACCGCGATTAATAGCCAGTGCCAAACCAGCCGTTACTGTAGCAGCACCGCCCATATCGCACTTCATGCCTAGCATACCTTCGCTTGACTTAATTGAGTAACCGCCTGAGTCAAACGTAATCCCTTTACCTACAAGCGCAGCGCTTACTGGCGCATTTGCGTCGCCTGTTGGGTTGTAATCAAGCTCAAGTAAAACTGGCGGGCGAACACTACCACGGCCAACAGCATGAATACCGATCCACTGTTGCTCTAATAATGCATCGCCTTTAATAATTTGGTAGCTCACATGCTCAGGCGCTAACGATTGAATAAATTCAGCGGCTTTTTCAGCAAGGCTTTCTGGGTAAATGTCATCGGCAGTACCGTTAACCATTTCGCGAGCCCAAATAGCTGAGGTTTTTAAGTTACCTAGCTCTTTAATATCTGACTGTGCGTTGTCAACAAAGGTAACGCCATTTAACGATTTAGGCGTTACAAACCCTTGATAAAACGCCCACTGGCTTTCGGTACACCAAGTATCGCCAGTTAGTTCAACAGCTTTTACGCCTTGAGTAGCAATAGTACGCGCTGCTTTTTGAACATTTTTTAATGTTTCTTGCTCAGATAAATGAACGGTTGCCCCGTGTTCATTATAAGATAACGACGCGTTTTCGCCCCAATGGCTTGGTGCTGACTGCTCGCTTAGTTGAACAACAAATTTTTCACTCATGTTAGAATATCCTTGCACTTAAATGTGCCACCGAGTTTACTATAGAGCGCTTGAGTTCCCAACAGCTTGAGATAAATAACATAAATTACGCTACGGAAGTTATTATGAAGTACCAACCTGCCCTGCAATCAGCCACCTTATTAAAACGCTATAAACGTTTTTTAGCTGATTTACAGCTCAGTGATGGCTCAGAGTTTACCGCCCATTGTGCCAATACAGGTAAAATGACTGGCTGCGCTGAACCCGGTTTTAATGCTTTTTACTCCACCAGTACTAATAGCAAACGCAAATACCCGCAATCGTTAGAGCTCACCCAAAATAGCTTATCGCAACTTATTTGCGTTAATACCGCAGTGGCAAATAAAGTGGTTGCTGAAGCTATAAATGCCAATCTTATTAGTGAGCTGAGCAATTATGAGCAATTACAAAGCGAAGTTAAATATGGCAACGAAAACAGCCGTATCGACTTTTTACTAACCAGCGATGAGCGTCCTAATTGCTACGTTGAAGTTAAATCGGTAACGCTATTAAGCCAAGATAACCCCCGCAGTGGCCAAGGCTACTTTCCTGATGCACCAACTCTGCGCGGGCAAAAACATATTCGCGAATTAATAGAGATGGTAGAGCAAGGTCATCGTGCAGTATTGCTTTTTGCTGTACTGCACCAGGGAATAAACCAGGTAAGCGCTGCTGCTCATATAGACAATAAATATGCACAGTTACTAAATGAGGCAATTAACCAAGGCGTTGAGGTATTAGCATATAAAGCAGATATTTCTACCAACGAAATCATCTTAAAAGAGAAGCTCCCTTTTATATAATCATCATTTAATACAAAGTGTTGTAATTAGGTTTTGGTAAATACAAATATAAAGCAGCGGTAATGGGCTAAATATATAAAGTAAACTTTAAGTAACACCTTGTTTTTTAAATTTTAGCCCACATATATAGGCAAGTTTAGAAACCGATAGTGCGATTAAAAAAAGTACAAATATTACTTATCATACTTTTAAATCAATAAACGTGGTTACAGCTAATTCGATTAATTAAAAATAAATTTGCCTAGGGTATGAGATTCTGTTATTTATACCGCCGGCTAATGCTGAGGCATTAAATTAAGGATTTAGGAGAGAGTTATGCCAAACCAAAATAGATTAGGATTATTGGCTCAAGCCGGTTTAGAACCATACCAAGAAAAACCAGGTGAAGAGTATATGAATGAAGCACAACGTGTTCATTTTAAAACAATTTTAGAAACTTGGCGTAACGATTTACGCAACGAAGTTGATCGTACTAAATCGTATATGCAAGATGAAGCTGCTAACTTTCCTGATCCAGTTGACCGTGCTGCGCAAGAAGAAGAGTTCTCTTTAGAACTGCGTACTCGTGACCGCGAACGTAAACTGATCAAAAAAATTGAAAAAACAATCAACTTAATTAAAGAAGATGATTTTGGTTTTTGTGAGTCTTGTGGTATCGAAATTGGTATTCGCCGCTTAGAAGCGCGCCCGACTGCTGATTTATGCGTAGACTGTAAAACACTTGCAGAAATTAAAGAAAAGCAATCTGGACGTGGCTAATTAACTTATATTAATTAGTTATGTTTACTACAGCCGTTATTACGCCAACGCGTAAATACTGCGGTCGCTTTGCACCGTCTCCTTCTGGGCCATTACATTTTGGCTCATTAGTAGCGGCTGTAGGTAGCTATCTTGATGCTAAAGCTAACCTAGGGAAATGGTTAGTTCGCATCGAAGATATAGACACCACTCGCGTTGTAAAAGGCGCCGACACCGACATTCTAAATACCTTACAAGCCTATTCTCTGCACTGGGATGAAAACGTCGTTTATCAAACACAACGTTTAGATTTATACCAAGATGTTGTTAATTCTTTACACAATAAAAACCTTATTTATGCCTGTAGTTGCTCGCGCAAACAAATTAAAGCTATTGGCGGAATTTACCAAGGTCATTGTAAAAACCTGCACCAAGATATAACCCACAGTGCCCTGCGCCTTAGCCAAAGCTTTGCCACCAACCAATTTAACGATTTAATTCAAGGCGACATAAACGTTAATAACGCCTTTGCTGCTGAAGATTACATAATAAAGCGCAGCGATGGTTTATTTGCCTACCAGCTTGTCGTGGTAATTGACGATATAGACCAAGGGATCACGCGCATTGTTAGAGGGGCTGACCTAATTGAGCCTACCGTTCGTCAGATCAGTTTGTTTAAACAACTTAATAGCCCAGTCCCCCAATTTGCTCATTTACCCTTAGCGGTTGCAAAGCCAGGCTTTAAGCTCTCAAAGCAAAATTATGCGCCAGCAATTTGTAAGCAAAACCCTAAACCGGTACTTATCGATGTGTTCGCGTTTTTAGGCCTAGCAGTCCATAACCAGCTTATGGACTTAAATATTGAGCAACTACTTGCATGGGGGGTAAATAACTTTAGCTTAAATCAAGTGCCAAACCTTGCTGAAATTCAAATTTAGCAGTCCACAACTCCCCGCGCGCAATAATTTAGACCTTGAAGTAAATAAAAATCGCTAAAAATGGCTTAATTTCAGTGCAGCAACTTAATTTTTAAACCTTGCTGGTATATGATAGCCGCCTAAATATATGCTATTTACATTAATCAGCCAGTAATAGGTTATAACACCTACATTTGCTGTAATTTTGATTGCAATGGCAAGTCAATCAACACCTTCTAGGAGACAGACTATTATTTCCAAGCTTTTTCAATTTTGTCGACAAATAATCGGCCCAAATGCCAGTGCCGAAAACACGGCAATAAGCAGCGAACCGCTAGTGATCTCACGAGGTGAACATGGTATTTCTCGTAAACAATTTAGCCCAAATGCAATCAAAGTTTTATACCGTTTAAAAGACGGTGGTTTTGACGCCTACCTAGTTGGTGGTTGTATTCGCGATGTATTGTTAGGTCAACAGCCAAAAGATTTTGACGTGGTAACAAATGCCACGCCAGAACAAGTTAAAAAGTTATTTAGAAACTGTCGTTTAATTGGCCGCCGCTTTCGTTTAGCTCACATTGTATTTGGTCGTGAAATAATAGAAGTAGCTACCATGCGCGGGCACCACGAAGCGCCAGAGGACAAAAACCAAATAAGCCAATCGAGTGAGCAAGGACAATTGCTACGCGACAACGTATTTGGCAGTATTGAGGAAGACGCAGAACGCCGTGACTTTTCAATCAATGCACTTTATTACTCAATTAACGATTTTTGTATTTACGATTACGCCAATGGTTTAGCCGCAATAAAAGCTAAACAAATTGAGCTAATTGGCGATCCAGAAACGCGTTACCGTGAAGATCCGGTGCGCATGCTACGTGCGGTACGCTTTGCCACTAAGCTAGATATGAAAATTGCACCAAACAGCGAAAAGCCGATGACTGCTTTAGCAAGTTTGCTAGATAACATTCCACCGGCGCGTTTGTTTGAAGAAATACTCAAACTGTTTTTAAACGGCAAAGCACAAGCTAACTACTTAATGCTGCGCAAATACGGCCTATTTAACTCACTGTTTCCAGAGCTAAACCGTATTTTAGATAATAACCCGGGCGGGCTTGAAGCCACTTTTATTGAAAACATGTTTAAAAATACAGACGATCGTATTAACGCAGATAAAAAAGTAACCCCTGCGTATGTATTTGCTGCGCTACTTTGGTTTCCGCTATTAGAGCGCACTAAAACAGTACAAAATGAAGAGCAGCTCTCTGAATACGATGCATTTTCGCAAGCAATTAATAGTGTACTTAGCGATAACGCCCAGCACATAGCTGTTCCTAAACGCTTTACTTTAGGCGCACGCGACATTTGGCATATACAGCATCGTTTAGATAAACGTGCCGGCCAACGTGCATACAGATTAACGCAGCAACCTCGCTTTAAAGCCGCATACGACTTTTTATTAATGCGTGTAGAGGCAGGCGAAACACAACATAGCGAGCTTGCTCAGTGGTGGACACAATATTTGAGCCTAGATATTAATGGCCAAAAAGAAATGGTAAGAACCTTGGGTCAGCCTGCGGGGCCAAAACCACGCAGACGCGCTCGCCGTCGTACACCTAAAAAGCCAACAGAGTAACTTCTATGCACTGTGTTTATTTAGGTTTGGGTGCCAATTTAAACTCACCAAAAAAGCAGCTTGATAACGCTATTGCCGCGCTTAAAAAGCTGCCAGATTGTGAATTTATAAGTGTTTCGCATTACTATGCGAGTAAGCCCATGGGCCCACAAGACCAACCTGACTATATTAACGCCGTTGCCTGCATAAACACTACGCTTAGCCCTGAAAAGCTGCTTGATTTAACCCAAGCAATTGAGCTTGAGCATGGCCGTGTTAGAAAAGCCGAGCGTTGGGGGCCACGTACTTTAGATATAGATATGTTATTGTTTGACGCACAAACAATTAATACCGAGCGCCTTATAGTGCCTCATTATGGTTTAACTGAACGTGAGTTTGTTGTGTATCCACTGCTAGAACTTGCGCCAAAACTTATTTTACCCAGCGGCATTGCACTACACACTATTGCAAATACATTACCGCTTAACAATTTACAACAATTACCACAGTAATTAACTAAGGCTTATGCCGGTGAGAAAATTATGTCTAAAATAACAGTTTCAACTTTAAATAAAATGAAAGCAGAAAAAAATAAAATTACTGCTTTAACAGCTTATGATGCCAGTTTTGCTAAGTTATTTCATGATAACGGCGTTGAAGTTATTTTAGTTGGCGACTCTTTGGGTATGGTATTACAAGGCGGCGACGATACACTTGGCGTAACTAATCAAGATATTGCCTATCACACTCGTTGCGTACGTGCGGGTAGCCGTGAGCTGTTTGTTATTGCTGATATGCCGTTTATGACTTATTCGAGCCCCAACGACACCTGTAAAAATGCCGCTGAGCTAATGCGTGCTGGTGCTAACATGGTTAAGTTAGAAGGGGGTGAATGGCTTTTTGAGAGCATTGAAGCCCTAACTCAACAAGGTATTCCTGTGTGTGGTCATTTAGGCCTAACGCCGCAGTCGGTACATGTATTTGGTGGTTTTAAAGTACAAGGGCGTGCAGAAGAGCAAGCACTAAAAATAATTGCCGATGCAAAAGCCCTTGAAGCGGCTGGCGCACAATTATTAGTACTGGAATGTATTCCAAGCGCACTGGCAAAACGCGTTACCGAAGCATTAACTATTCCTACTATTGGCATTGGCGCGGGTAATACTACCGATGGTCAAATATTAGTAATGCACGACTTAGTAGGTATTTCTGCTGGGTTTATTCCTAAATTTTCGAAAAACTTTTTACTCGAAACAGGCAATATGCCTGAAGCCGTTAAAAAGTATTGTACCGATGTAAAAAGCGGTGCCTTTCCAAGTGCCGAACACGAGTTTAAATAATGCAGTCAATTACTGAAATTAAATCATTACGTAGCCAAATTAAAGCATGGCGTCAAGCCGGATTAAGCATTGCCCTAGTACCCACTATGGGCAACTTGCACTTAGGCCACTTTTCGTTAGTCGAAAAAGCAAAAATGATGGCCGATAAAGTCGTAGTAAGCATTTTTGTTAACCCTATGCAATTTGGCGCTAATGAAGATTTAGACAATTACCCTCGTACCCTTGATGAGGACAAGCGTGGCTTAGCCGACCTTGAAACTGATATTGTATTTACGCCAAGTGTAGAGACTATTTATCCTAATGGTTTAGCTGCACAAAGCTTTGTAGATGTACCTGATATTTCATTAGGTTATTGTGGTGGTTCACGCCCAGGGCACTTTAGAGGTGTGGCAACAGTTGTTACTAAACTCTTTAATTTAGTGCAGCCAGATTACGCTTGTTTTGGCGAAAAAGACTTTCAGCAGCTACAAGTAATTAAAACTATGGCTCGCGACTTATCGATTCCGGTTGAAGTTATTGGTGTATCAACTATGCGTGAAGTCTCTGGGCTTGCTATGAGTTCGCGTAATGGTTACTTATCGAATGAGCAAAAAGACAGTGCCACCGCACTTTTTAAAGTGCTTAATAACTGCGCTGAGCAACTTAAAAGTGGTAATACAGACTTTGCTACGCTGGAAGAAACAGCCAAACAAAGTTTACAGCAAGCTGGATTAAAACCAGACTATTTTTCGATAGCTCAACGAGATACGTTAAAAGCTGCTACACTCGATGATAACAAATTTGTTATTTTAGCCGCGGCCTATTTAGGCAGTGTTAGATTAATCGATAACCTTCAGGTTGAAGTTTAATATAACCGCGACTTTCATTTAAGGATAAGCATGCATACTTTAATAAAAATGAGCGCAGTAGCCCTTACATTTATGCTATTAGCAGGTTGTCAGAATAACGCTGGAAATCCAGAGTTAAATCAATGTGCACAACAAAACTATCAATGCGAAAGTAGTTGTGAGCAACAATCAACTGGCGAAGGTTTAAAGCAGCAAGTATGCTCAGCTAAGTGTGTTGAGAGCTATAATCAGTGTAAAGCACAAGCCGAAAACTTAGGTAACATATAAGTATTAGGCTTGTACCTGAACAGTAAATATAAAAAAACCGCTCAATGAGCGGTTTTTTATTGCGTATAATTTAGTGACTTAATTTAAGCCTAACTTTTTAAGCTCAACTTCAGCCAATTTGGCTGAAAGCGGTACATAACCGTCTTTTTCTACAATTTTCTGCCCATCTTTCGACAATACCATTTTTAAAAATTCAGCTTCAATTGGTGCTAATGGTTTATTCGGGTGCTTGTTCACGTAAAGGTATAAAAAGCGCGACAGCGGATACTTACCTTGTGCTACATTTTCAAGCGTTGCATCAACAAAGTGGCTGCCTTTTTTGGCCAGTGGAACTGTGCGTACACCAGAGGTTTTATAGCCAATTCCTGAGTAGCCAATCGCGTTCAATGAAGATGAAATAGACTGCACTACAGATGCTGAACCCGGTTGCTCATTTACGTTATTACGAAAGTCGCCTTTACACAGTGCTTTCTTTTTAAAGTAACCATAAGTGCCTGATACCGAGTTACGCCCATACAATTGAATATCTTTAGCAGCCCATTCTCCAGTTAAACCTACGTCACTCCAGCGGTTAACTTGCTGCGTTGCACCGCACTTACGAGTAGATGAAAAAATAGCATCTATTTCATCAATACGTAGCCCTTCTATAGGGTTGTCTTTGTGTACAAATACCGCAAGTGCATCGATGGCAACCCGTACTTCTGTGGGTTTATAACCATGGCGTTTTTCGAATGCTTCAACTTCTTTTGATTTCATTTTACGGCTCATTGGCCCTAAATTTGCTGTGCCTTCGGTTAATGCCGGTGGCGCAGTTGATGAGCCAGCTGCTTGTATTTGAATATTTATATTTGGATAAATACGTTTATATTCTTCAGCCCAAAATGTCATCATGTTCGCTAATGTGTCTGAACCTACCGATGAAAAGTTCCCTGAAACACCACTAATTTTTTGATACTCAGGTAGTGCGTTATCCAAAGCGACTGCTTGTGCAGATACAAACGTTGTAACAGCCACACCCATTGCGGCAACTAAGTTTTTAAATTTCATGTGGGGTTCTCCAATTTGTTCGTCCCATTTTTTAACTGTGTTCACTGTAAATTGTGTAGATGACAGTGATATTACCCTTAAATGACACTTTTATGACTTGCCACTTGTTTGTACTGTGCTGCTCATAGGTACTATTTTATTACTTGAAAAATCAAAAGAAAAACACGAACCTTGACCCAAAACACTACTAATATTTAACTGGCTATTGTGGCGAGTTAATACGTGTTTGGTAATTGCGAGCCCAAGGCCTGAACCACCTGTAGTGCGACTGCGCGCTTTATCTACCCGGTAAAAGCGCTCCGTTAAACGATTTATATGCTCAGGCGCAATACCATCACCATTATCGGTTACGCTAAAGCAAGCTCGATCGTTTTGACGCTGCCAACATATTGTTATTTTCCCGCCTGGTTTAGTGTAATGAATGGCGTTAAAAACTAAATTAGAGAATGCACTGCGCAGTTCATCTGCTGATCCGCTAATATCTAAGGAAGTATCAATATTAAAAATAAGCTGATGCTTTTTTTGCTGATTAATTGAGTTAGCTTCTGTTTGAATATAGTTAAGTAGTAAGGGTACATTAACCGCTTTATCGTTATTTTGCTTACGCGCACCTTCTATACGTGATAGTGATAGCAGCTGAGTAACTAAACTGTCCATGCGTTTGCATTGCTCAAGCATAGTATTTTGGGCTTTATTCCACATTGCGGGCGGTGGCATCATGTCGCTATCCATCATCTCAAGATAGCCTGTAACCACCGTGAGCGGGGTTCGCAGTTCATGCGACACATTGGCAACAAAGTCTTTGCGCATTTGTTCTAGTTGCTTTAAGCGGGTTACATCGCGTACTACTACCATTAACTGTGTGCTGGCATAGGGCATAACTCTAAACTCAAGTATTTGCTCTATGTTATGACCACTTTCAAGCTCCAGTGGCTCGGTAAATTGGCCGCGGTGCATATACTTAGCAAATTTAGGTTCACGAATTAAGTTATCCAGACGCTGCCCTTGATCTGTAGGCCACTGCAAGCCTAATACTTTTAATGCCAGTTGATTACACCAATAAATAGTTAAATCATTTTGCAGCACTATCACCGCATCAGGAATGGCTTCAGCACCATCACGAAAGCGATGAATTAATGCCGATAGTTCATTACGCTTTTTACGATTACGATGCTGCAGCTGATAAATACCTTCGAATACCTGCTCCCATGCGCCCTCTCCTTCGGGCGGGTTAAAGCTTTGTTGATTAAGCAACCAATCACTTAAACGATAAAGTTGGTAGTAGTGCCAAATAAGTAGCGAAAATGAGCCTAAAAATAACAACAAAAATGGGGCACCTACTAACAGCCCTATTAGCAGTAAAGGTATAAAATAGATAAACAGCCGTTTAACTAAGGTGCGTTTATTAATAACTCTATACATACACTGTTACCTTAAAGTCGCTATCCATTGGTACTTAGTTAAGCTGCAAGTACATTATAATTTACTTGAAAAGCGATAACCTGCTCCGCGTACCGTTTGCACTAAGCGGTCATGCCCTAAGGGTGAAATAGCTTTACGTAAGCGGCGAATGTGTACATCAACCGTACGGTCTTCAACGTATACGTTAGTACCCCAAACTTGATCAAGTAATTGCTCACGGCTATATACGCGCTCGGTGTGGGTCATAAAAAAGTGTAGTAATCTAAATTCGGTAGGCCCCATATCAAGCTCACTGCCACCTGAGGTAACGCGGTGCGAAATAGGATCAAGGCGCAGGCCATGTACGTCAATTGCTTCTTCTAATGAGGTGGGCGACACACGACGTATAACCGCTTTAATGCGGGCCATGAGTTCTTTGGGCGAAAATGGCTTAGTAACATAGTCATCGGCACCTACTTCTAGGCCGCGTACTTTGTCTTCTTCTTCGCCACGAGCGGTGAGCATAATAATGGGAATAGCGCGTGTGTATTCATTTTGTTTAAACTTTTTAGCAATTTGAATTCCGCTACCCCCTGGTAACATCCAATCGAGTAATACCATATCTGGGTATGGCTCTACCATTGCCGCAATAGCAGAGTCGTAATCTTCTGCTTCAATTGCCTGAAATCCATTTTGTTCTAAAACAAAAACCAACATTTCTCTGATCGGTGCTTCATCATCAACGACTAATACTTTACGTGACATTCCATTTATCTCTTAGCTATCGAATTTGTTTTCATTATTATGACTAAGTATGACACTTTTATGAAAACCTAGCGCGTAAGTTAATATAACAGTAAAAAAACACAAAATAGTGACAAAATAAATATTTACACGCAATTATAGCGATAAAGCAAAGCGTATAGCAGGATCATTATTTTACTAACATTGTGTGTTAAAGCAGCCAACTTTGCTCACTTAAATAGCATACGCTAACCTAGTAATACAATTATGATCTGCATTGTGATGATCTTAAATTAAAAGATCAGAGTTTTATTAAGCAGATCCGTTTTGGGATCACTATTATACCCAGTGAAATAGCTAAGCTGATGATTGTTTGTACTATTCTTTTATTTAATAATGAATTTAAGTGTCAACTAGGGCTAAAATACCCGTTTACTTAGTAAAGTAATGATCTCAAACTGATCACGTTAGTAATTCAGTGATCCTAATTACCTGCTGTTAGTAAGATATTGATCCCTAAACGGCATAAAAAAAGCCAGTGACAATGCAACTGGCTTTAGTAAAAAGTCTAAAATGATCAATTATTTAATGCGTGGGTCTAACTCGCCGCTTAAATACTTAAGATGCATTTCATCTAATGAAATTGGTTTAATTTTGCTAGCTTGGCCTGCTGTACCAAACGACTCATAACGCGAAATACAAATATCGGTCATGGCTTGAGTTGCTGCCGCTAAAAATTTACGCGGATCGAAGTTTGCCGGATTAAGCGCCAAATGGCGACGCACCGCACCGGTAGATGCTAAACGTAAATCTGTATCAATATTAACTTTACGTACGCCAAACTTAATCCCTTCAATAATTTGCTCTACTGGCACACCGTAAGTTTCTGGAATTTCGCCACCGTACTGATTAATTATTTCTAACCATTCTTGTGGAACCGATGATGAGCCATGCATTACTAAGTGAGTATTTGGAATACGTGCATGAATTGCTTTAATACGATCAATCGCTAAAATATCATCCGTTGGTGGACGAGTAAATTTATACGCACCGTGCGATGTACCACAAGCAATTGCCAGCGCATCAACATGGGTTTTATTTACAAAGTCAGCCGCTTCTTCTGGATTAGTTAGCATTTGCTCAGTGGTTAATTTACCCTCTGCGCCAATACCATCTTCTTCGCCTGCTTCACCTGTTTCAAGCGAACCTAAAACACCCAGTTCGCCTTCAACAGAAACACCACACGCATGTGCCATTTCTACAGTTTTACGGGTTACTTCTACGTTGTATTCGTAGCTTGAAGGTGTTTTACCATCGCTCAATAATGAGCCGTCCATCATTACTGATGAAAACCCAAGTTGAATTGAACGCTGACATACACCCGGTGATGTACCGTGATCTTGATGCATAACCACTGGAATATGTGGCCATTCTTCAACCGCTGCTAAAATCATATGACGAATAAATGGGGCACCAGCATAAGCACGTGCGCCTGCAGAACCTTGCACAATTACAGGGCTATTGGTTTTGTCAGCCGCTTCCATTATTGCGCGCATTTGCTCTTGGTTGTTAACGTTAAAAGCAGGTACGCCATAACCATGCTCAGCGGCATGATCCAGAAGTTGTCGCATACTGATTAAAGCCATTGGGTTTTCTCCAATTTTTTGATAGCAGTTCTCTGCCATCTAGTTTGAACGGATGTGTTAGTTTGGCGCAATCACTGCGCCACGAATTAGTACTGATAAACAGTAACTAACGCGTAAAATTAATTATTAAATTAGGGTGAGAGGTATTTAATAATTAATTATTGCGGATGAAGTAACCTCCATCCGCTTACGCCTAAATAAAATAAATTACTTAGCGCGCGATTCTAGCATCTCAACTGCTGGTAGCTTTTTGCCTTCTAAAAACTCTAAAAACGCACCACCACCAGTAGAAATATACGATATTTTATCGCTAATGCCGTACTTATCAATTGCCGCTAAGGTGTCGCCACCGCCTGCAATCGAAAACGCATTTGAATTAGCAATAGCTTGGGCAATAGCACGAGTACCGTTACCAAATTGGTCAAACTCAAACACGCCAACAGGGCCATTCCATACTACAGTACCTGCATTAGCAATTATTTTTGCCAGCTTGTTTGCTGTATCTGGGCCAATATCAAAAATCATATCGTCGCTGGTAACTTCACTTACATCTTTAAGTGTTGCTACTGCTGAGTCTGAAAACTCATTACCTACAACAACATCAGTCGGTACTGGAATTTCACCATTGTTAGCAACAGCCGCTGCGCATAAGCGATTCGCTTCATCCATTAAATCAGCTTCGTAAAGCGATTTACCAACAGGATAACCCGCCGCCGCAATAAAGGTATTAGCAATACCGCCACCGGTTACTAGCTGATCAACAATTTTTGATAGTGAATCAAGCACTGTTAATTTAGTAGACACTTTTGAACCACCCACAATCGCCACTAATGGGCGAGCTGGGTTATCAAGTGCTTTGCCAAGAGCTTCAAGCTCTGCCGATAATAATGGCCCTGCACACGCAACATCTGCAAATAAACCTACGCCATGGGTAGAGGCTTGTGCGCGATGCGCCGTACCAAATGCATCCATTACGTAAACATCACATAATGCTGCAAGTTGTTTAGATAGCGCTTCGTCGTTATTTTTTTCGCCTTTGTTAAAGCGTACGTTCTCAAATACCACCACTTCGTTATCAGCAAGTTCAACACCGTTTAGGTAGTCTTTTTCTAAACGTACTGTTTGCTCTAGGGCATCGTTTAAGTAATTAACGACAGGAGCAAGAGAAAACTCTTCGTCATATTCCCCTTCCGTAGGGCGGCCAAGGTGTGACATAACCATTACTTTTGCGCCTTTTTCAAGGGCTAACTTAATTGTTGGTAGCGCCGCACGAATACGCGCATCTGACGTCACTTTACCTGCTTTAACGGGTACATTTAAATCTTCACGAATTAATACACGCTTGCCGTTTAAATCTAAATCTGCCATTTTTATGACCGACATGAACATCTCCTTAGTTAACGATACTAAACCCAATAAAAGGCGGTTATTTTATATTAGTTATTTTTTCTAACGCGACCATTGCACGCGCAGTGTCGAGCATTCGATTAGCAAAACCCCACTCGTTATCGCACCAAACTAGTAACTTTATCAGTCGTTTATGACTAACTCGTGTTTGGGTACCATCTATAATACAAGAATGTGGATCATGATTAAAATCAATCGATACTAGTGGCTCTGCGGTGTAACTTAAAATGCCTTCAAGGCGATCTTTAGCTTGTGCTTTAAGCGCGTTATTTACTGCATTTAAATCTACATCGGTATTAACCGTTACACTTAAATCCATAGCCGTTACGTTAATAGTAGGCACGCGTACAGCAATGGCTTCAAAGCGGCCTTTAAATTTAGGTAAAATACGGTCTATACCGCGGGCTAGTTTTGTATCAACTGGAATAATAGATTGGCTGGCTGCGCGTGTACGGCGTAAATCGTGGTGGTAGGCATCAATTACCGGCTGATCGTTCATCGAGGCATGTATTGTGGTAATAGCACCCGATTCAATACCAAATGCATCATCTAACACTTTAATAACCGGCACTACACAGTTAGTAGTACACGAACCATTAGAGACGATAGTGTGCTCTGGTTTTAGCTCATCGTCGTTAATACCATAAACAATAGTGGCATCAACATCGTTATCAGCAGGATGCGAAAACAACACTTTTTTAGCGCCTGCGGTTAAATGTAGCTGTGCATGTTCGCGCGAGTGATAAACCCCAGTACATTCAAGTACTACGTCTACACCTAAGGTTTTCCAAGGTAATTCCGCCGGATTTGGCTCACAGAAAAGAGCAATAGCATCGCCTGCTACGCTAATGGTGTCCTCACCAAGCTTTACAGGAAAAGAGAAACGACCATGAGAGGTGTCGTATTTTAATAAATGAGCAATAGCTTCAGGGTCAGCAAGTTCGTTAATCGCAACAATTTTTATCTCGTTGCTCAAACCTGATTCGTATAACGCGCGGACAATATTTCGACCAATACGACCAAAACCATTAATTGCAAGTTTGATTGCCATGAAATATAAAATCCACTCTTTTTGCGTGCAGATAAAGGCAATGTGCCTTTTAGATGGCGGTATTGTAATCGACCTTGAGCTTTATTATAAGAGGGAGCGATTAGAAACTTTAAATAAATGATAAGTTAAATATGTAACTCGCGGCCATTCGTTGTCAGAACTTTGCTTAATAAATTGCTCCCAGAGCAAAACAACGCCTGCCATTTTCACGCTAGCAATAACGCTACTATAAACAAAGCTAGTCGCCGTTAGTAACCAACCAGCAAAACCCTATAGATTTAAGCTACTGTTAAATATAGCATTATTAATTTTTCAATCGCTATTTTATTTTAATATAAAAAACTTTAACTGCATATTTTGACGCTACAGCTGGATACTTATCCATTTAGTATCTACTGCGCATAAGTAAAAAATGTCCCCCTGCCACTCTGGTTGTTTTTTGAACAATGTTGACTATTATATAATTACTGCTACGCACATTCGCTTAAGCAACACTTTAAGGAGCAAGGTTATGAACAGTAGTCATGTTTCACTCTCCAACAGGTTAGTTTTACATCAGTTTCTAGCCATTTTTATTGCTATATGCGCATTTAATACCAACGCACAGCAAACCAAATCAGAAAAAAATGAATTGGCACGCATGCAAGCACAATTGAATGCTGAGGTTATGTCTAGACCCTTTTTGGCTGAAAAGCCTGAAGAGGTCGATGCTTATATAAAAAGTATGCTAGAGAAAAATATTAAACCTGAAGAATACAAAGGCACTTATTGGCGTAACGGCTATACCTGTCGAGATCTACTCAGATATAACTGGACTCAGTATCGTAATTGTCGTTACTACTACCGTTATCACGGCCGGTATTATTAGAGTAATGATTTTAGTTAATCTGTCTGATCCATAAATTCAAATTAGAAGGAAATTACTATGATAATGCATCAAATATATATTGTACTGTTTGCTGTTTTTACGCTTTTTATTTCGGGTTGTGGAGCAATTCATACCTCAATAGCTAAAAAAGATTTGGATGTACAAACCAAGCTCAGCACTTCTATCTTTGTTGATCCTGTTCCATCACAACAGAGAAAAATTTATATGGAGGTTCGATCTGCAGTAATGGAATTTGATCGTAATGTGTTTAGACAATCCCTGATCACTCAAATAGAGAGTAGTGGTAATGGCTATCAAATTGTCGATAGCCCTAGTGATGCGCAATACAGTATGAGTGTTTTTGTACGTAACTTAGAAAAGGCCTCTCCTACAGCAGCTGAAAACTATTTAAGCAGGGGTTACGAAGGCGTTGCTGCAGGTTCTGCAGTAGCATTTGCATCTGGTAGTGGATATCGCGGGGCCGCAGCCGGTGGCATAATTGGTGGCTTAGTTTCAACTGCCACAAATGCGTTTGTTAAAGACGTAACCTATCTTTTGGTGGCCGATATTCAAATAAAAGAGCGAGCTCGTAGTGGCGTAATAGTGCGTCGTGATTCAAAGACCAATACTAAAATATCTGACGATGGCGCAACAACTCAAACTTACTCAGAAGCAACTGATCAAAAAGAATACCGAACCCGTGTGGTCACCACGGCTAATAAAGCAAATTTAGAACTTGAGGAGGCCCAGCCACTTATGTTTGAAAAAACAGCCTACGCAATGGCTTCTTTTTTCTAATAATAACTAAAAGTACGGCATTATAGTGCCGTGCTTTTATTTTACTTCTTGATTATCTAATCTTAATTACTCTCTAATCTCTAGGCATTTTCAAAACAAATGTAACTACAAAATAAAACTGGCACCCAATAATTTAAATTATTGATGATAAAGTAAATAATAATTAATTATTGCCTTAAGGGTAGCCCCTAAGGCTTATATAACAGTTATTTATCACCTAAATACTCTGCCATTATTTGTTCAATTTTTTGATCTTCTGCAAGCCTTAATAAAACTAAGTTAACGTCGTTAACTAGTTTACTGTCGGCTCTAAATGCGAAGCCGTAACCTTGCTTATAATACTCCGCACTTGGAATATGAATATTCTCTGCTTTATGTTTATTTTTATAAAACAACAATTGTGGACGGTCAAAAACAACGCCATCAACACTTTTATCTTTTAGTCTTTCCATGGCTTGGCTTAGGTTATTTACCAATACTTTTTGGCCTTGATGTTCTTCAATAAAGCCTATAGCTGGCGAGCCTGCTGATGCTGCAATTTTTTTACCTGGAAATTGTTCAACTTGTGTAATAGTAGAACTGCTAAAGCTTGATACGGTAAGAGTACTGGCAATACCTGCAATCATTGATGTAGCAAAAATTAATGAAATAATCATCCAACAACCAGCTACAACTCGGCCTTTTAAGCTCACCGGTGCCATGTCGCCATAACCTGTTGTACTCATAGTCACTATGGCTAGCCACATACCGTTAGCTATCCCTCTTTTTGGATCTGCAGGAAACTGCTCTGGAGAATGTTTGCGCTCAGCAAGCCAAAAGAGCAGCCCAACAATGGCTAGTAAAGATAAAAATATGGCAACAGCAATTAGTAATTGCATGCTAAAAAAGGGTTTTATTTTACCCCAAATACTGGCATTTTCATCGCGCGAGGCAATAGTAAGACTCGATTGGTAATAAGGCTGAGAAAACAGAAACTTTTCCACTCGCTCCGAGGTAATACTAATCGGCCCAGCAAGTAAATCAACTTCGCCTTGCTGCAAAGCGGTAAGTGCCTCATCAACCGTAGTAAAATATTTATATTGGTATTCCCAATTTTTTTTATCGGCTATATTTTCCCAAATTGTAAGTGAAATCCCCTCTAGTGAATTATTTTGGGGATTGTGTATAACAAAGGGAGCATCCCCCGCTACACCAACGGTCAAACCTGTCTCTGGCAAAGCACTTTGAGCATGCACCGATAAGGTTAAAATTGCCATAAGGCTTAAAGCGCCTACACGTAATGAATTTAATATTTTTGTTAGCATAAAAACTCAATTGTTTGGGGTGATGTGAATAGCTTATAAGCTCACAAACATACTAATAGAATATGTATAAGGTTACGAAAGTGTAAAATAATTTCAAGCTAAGGTCAAAAATAGCTTGATTTAGCGCTTAATTTTCAGATGGTAGCCTTAGCTTTCAGATAAAAATAAAAGCCAAGTACGGTGTTTAAAATGCATAAACACTATTTATTAAAGAGGTTAAGAGTGCATAAAGTAGTGATTTAAATCGTAGCAAATAAAGCTAGCAACTAAACAAGCTCCCTCACTTTTAATCCTCTGCCACTACTTATTTGATGGCACTGCGCCAAAAATAACTCTGCTGTGGCTTGTGCGTCGGTAAGTGCGTGATGACAATGATAACTAGGCAGTTCGTAGCGATTACGACATTCGTTTAACGTTAAATCATCTTGCTTTATTTCGACGCCTTGATGTTGCAGGCGCTTTTTTTCTATTTGTAAGGTGCAGAGTATTAGTTTTGGCCGCGTAGTAATATTGGCATTTTTAAGCGCTGGTTTTAAAAAACCCCAGTCGAGCATGGCATTATGAAACACTAAAATACAGTCATTAAAGTGCTCACTAAGGTGCTCTAAAATACTATGTAAACTTTGCCCTGCAGCTACATTATCATTATTAATGCCGTGATAAACTGGGCTTTGTGCCAAGTTTTTAACCTCTTTATTAATTAAATGCTGCGACTGACTCATTTTTATACATTGATTTTCTATAACCACCCAAGCTAGCGACACTATTTCGTGCTGCTTGGCGTCAAGCCCAGTTAGCTCTAAGTCAATCACTAGGTAGCGCTGCTTTAAAGCAGCATGTGCCAGTAGCTGTCGCCTTTTAAAATAACGGGTAATTAAGCGCTTAACCATAATGTTTATTACTCGCTTTGTGCGCCGCTTTTTTATAAGCAGCCATGCTATAAGCTACCACGGGCAAATTTAAACACAGCGGCTTGCTGCGCTTGTTTTACCAGATAAAATGCTTCTTTTAGTTGGTGGCGCTCTAAAGAGTTTAATTGGTCGGGGTTAATACAATTACTGGGCAGCCCTTCTTGATTTATTTGCGTGCTTAATCGCAGCTGGGTTAAAAAACGCCAGCAATCTTTTAGGTTATAAATATCTTCTTTGCTGAGTAAAGTGTGTTTTAACAATGCGTCTAAACGCTCTTGGGTATTGGCACGGCGAATCCCCGCTCTTAATGCATATAAACGCACTATGTCGTTAATTATTACTACGCCACGTTTTTTTAAGTCGATATATTTATAGTTTTTTTCTGTTTTTTCGGTTTTAAAATTATTAAACAAGCCTATAGGCACGCTGTTTGAGTCAATGTCGTTGGCCATGGCGGCGTAAAATAATTCGTTGCGTGACATGTGCGTAAGTTGCTCATAAAACTTACTATAAAGTGTGTGTGAGCCTTCGATAAAGCGTAAATCAAAAAATATTTTACAGTTGAGCATGGCTTGAGGGGTTGGGCTGCTTATCCATTTAAAAAAGCGCTCGCGCCAGTCACTAATACTCATTCGGCACAACTCGCTACTGGCCATTATATTGCCAGGGCAACGTCTAATGCCGCACTCTACTAAGTTTTCGCAAACATATTCCCCCATGCCTTTAAAGTAGGCTAACTCATCGTCATTTAAACCATCGGGTAATAATAAGCCATTATCTTGATCTGAATGTAGGGTTTGTTCTTCACGGGCTTGCGAGCCAAAACAAATAAAACTAAAACTACTTGGTGCTACTCCATGTTCTTGTTGATACAAATAAATTAGCCGCGAGGTGAGTGCATCGGTTAGGCCACTGAGTAATTTGCCAATTAGCGATATGTCGTCAATATTATACGAAAAGCCGCGCAGCAACTCTGGGATCTCTTTGGCGTAGCGTTTTAAATCGACAATAGCGCGCGCTTTATAAATACGACCTATAAGTTGTACCGGGTCGCTTTTTTGCTGGCGTAATAAATCGGTACTGGTGATCATTCCCAAAGGTTTGTGGTTTTCGTCAAGTACTGGAATATGATGAATATTATGTTTAAGCATTAGGTGCAGCGCTGAAAAAACCCGGTTATTTTCAAAAATAAACTTGGGTTTTGCTGTCATTATGCTGCTTACGCTTTGCTGTGGATCAACTTCATCTGCCAGTACCCGATTACGTAAGTCGCGGTCGGTTACTACCCCAACTAAGTGCGCATCTTGGGTGATCATAATAGATGACACACCATACTCTTGCATTTGTTTTGCCGCGTGGCGAATACTCGAATCTGGCGTTAAAGTAATGGCTTTTCGGGTCATTAATTCCGATATTTTTCTCTCCGACCAGCTTTCAGTTTTACTTTTATAATGTGATGAGAGTAAGCGGTTTGCATGAGCGCGAACAAAATATTGCTCAAACGGTTTATATTCACGGCGCAAATAATCAAACGGCTCCTGAGGCAGCATATACACTATGCCCTCTTTTTGTACTTCCAACCTGTTTTGCATCGCCTCACCGGTTAATAACGATGGAAAACCAAAATAATCACCTTGTGCTAAACGCGTAACTATATCGCCTTTACTATCCACTAAATCGTATAAGCCTGAGCGAATTAAAAATAACTTAGGATGCTCACTTTGCAGCCATTGTGCTTGGTTTTCACGGTTGAGGTAAGCAATATCAAGGTGCTTTACAAAATAACTGCAAGCACTCGCCTCAAGCATGCTAAACGGGGCCTGCATAGTTACAAATTGGGTTATATCTTGCTGCTCTGCACTCATAGTTACGCTCGTTAAGTGATTTATATAAGGTTTAATGTAATCATTTATTAAACAAATAAAAAGCCCGACTTAAGTCGGGCTTTTGGTACTTTTATTGCCTGTTAAGCAAATAGATTTAGTGATCGTGAGCTTCACTAGACCCTTTAGGATTACGAATACCTTCAACCAACTGCTGAATTTCCAGTGGTGTCGGTTTAGTAAATTTAAGTACTATTGCAGCAACTGCAAAGTTAATTATCATACCTACTAAGCCAATACCTTCAGGCGAAATACCTAAAAACCAATGCTCGGCACTATTAAGCTCTGGGCTAACAAACTTAAAGTAAATAATATAACCGGCGGTAAAACTAATACCCGTTACCATGCCAGCAATTGCGCCTTCTCTGTTCATTGCTTTAGAGAATATACCCATAATAATAGCTGGGAAGAAACTCGCTGCCGCTAAGCCGAAGGCAAATGCGACCACCGATGCCACAAACCCTGGCGGGTTAATCCCAAAGTAGGCGGATATAACAATAGCGACCATGGCAGCTAACCTCGCTGCGAGTAATTCTTGCTTATCGCTAATATTGGGCTTAAGGGTTCGCTTGAGTAAATCGTGCGATACGGAGGTAGAAATAACTAACAGTAAACCTGCGGTTGTTGATAATGCTGCTGCAATACCACCGGCAGCAACTAGGGCAATAACCCATGCTGGTAAGTTAGCAATTTCAGGATTAGCAAGTACCATAATATCGCGGTCAACATCTACTTCATTAGCACTGTTTGGATCGTCAATGCTGCCTGAAGTGTAAAACATTTTGCCATCACCATTTTTATCATTAAAGGTAATTAAGCCGGTACGTTCCCAGTTTTTGATCCACGTTGGTGCTTGTGCATACTCAGTACCGCTACCATCTTTACCGTTAATTGTATCAACCATGTTTACGCGAGCAAATGCAGCAACTGCTGGTGCTGTAGTATAAACAATAGCAATAAACACTAAGGTCCATGCCGCTGATATACGCGTATCTTTAACGCGAGGTACAGTGAAAAAGCGAACAATTACATGTGGTAAACCTGCAGTACCCACCATTAATGCACCGGTAATAGCAAATACATCAATCATGCTCTTAGAGCCTTCGGTATACTGAGAAAAGCCCAATTGCGAACTTATGCCATCTAGCTTATCAAGCACATAAGCACCTTCTCCGCCAATTAGTGTGGCACCAAAACCAGTTTGTGGCAGGAAGTGACCTGTCATCATCATAGAGATAAAAATGGCCGGTACTAAGTAAGCAAATACCAGCACACAATACTGTGCAACCTGCGTATAAGTAATACCTTTCATACCACCTAAAACAGCATAAAAGAATACAATAACCATACCTATGTATACACCGGTTTCAATTTCTACTTCTAAAAAGCGAGAAAAAACCACGCCTACACCACGCATTTGCCCTGCAATGTAGGTAAAACAAATGAATATGGCACATACAATTGCCACTAAACGTGCGGTACGTGAGTAGTAACGGTCGCCAATAAAGTCTGGCACAGTAAACTTGCCGAATTTACGTAAGTAAGGCGCTAAACACATGGCAAGTAATACATAACCACCTGTCCACCCCATTAAGTAAACGCCGCCGTCGTAACCCGCAAACGAAATAATACCCGCCATTGAAATAAACGACGCCGCGCTCATCCAATCGGCAGCGGTTGCCATACCATTAGCTAAAGGAGGTACGCCGCCGCCCGCTACATAAAACTCTTTAGTTGAACCCGCTCGGGCCCAAATTGCAATGCCGATATAAAGCGCGAAGCTTAAACCAACAATTAAAAACGTGAGTGTTTGAACATCCATTGCTTAGCTCCTATTCGTCTACGCCATATTTTTTATCTAACGTATTCATTTTGACTACGTACACAAAAATCAAAGCCACAAAGGTATAAATTGAACCTTGCTGGGAGAACCAGAAGCCAAGTTTAAACCCAAAAAAACGTACTTCATTAAGTACATCAACCAGTAATATGCCAAAACCAAATGACACGACAAACCACACTGCTAATAATTTAAATAACAGTGAAATATTTTCCGCCCAATAAGCTTTTGCTTGTTCTTCATCTTTAAAAGCCATTTTTATTTTCCCCTTTAAGCATCACTAAAAAGTAATGAGTGGTTTATTTTTCATCTACCAATTTAGCAACGCAATGCAAATATTGAATTGCGACCATAGTCGTAACAGCCTGTTAACCTTTAAGTAAAAAATCAGCATTTAGCAGATATTAAAATTAAAAATCATTATTTTTCAGTTATTTAAAAAATTAATTAGAGAATGTTTGTTAATATTTTGCAAGAATTTAGATTGCATGCGACATTAGTCTTATACTGTATTGCTATAATTTAATGTTTATAAATAGTATTTAAAAACAACAACTTAAACTTAAAAATAAATATCGCACCCACACTTAATTCAAGCTCTGGTATTGTGTATAGTCCATGCTAGTTGAGTGCATATTCAAAAAGGTTTAATAAATACATGACTGCCGTACTAATTTTTGTTGCTTTGAGCTATATAGGGGTGCTGTTTTGGCTCGCAAGTTGGGGCGATAAAACCACGCCTTTGGCTAAGCGTATTAGTCACCACCCTTTTGTGTATGCATTTTCACTGGGTATTTATTGTACATCTTGGACCTACTACGGCTCGGTAGGAACTGCAGCCACAAGCAGTTGGAGTTTTTTGCCAATATTACTAGGCCCCGCATTATTATTTTTTTTCGGCCAAGGCTTTTTACGTAAATTAGTTTTAGTGAGTAAAAAGCAAAATATTACTACCATTGCCGACTTTATTTCTGCCCGTTATGGCAAGCGCCAAACCACCGCTATTATGGTGACTTTAATCGCGCTACTAGCGACTATTCCGTATATTGCGCTGCAATTAAAAGCGCTCAGTTCGAGCTTTTTACTGCTGCAAACAAGTAATAAAATATCTGGAGATATAGTCGCCCTGTCGGCAACTTTAATTATGGCGTTATTT
The DNA here is from genome assembly GCF_040308685.1 of Pseudoalteromonas sp. 20-MNA-CIBAN-0454. Classification (NCBI taxonomy): domain Bacteria; kingdom Pseudomonadati; phylum Pseudomonadota; class Gammaproteobacteria; order Alteromonadales; family Pseudoalteromonadaceae; genus Pseudoalteromonas; species Pseudoalteromonas sp. 20-MNA-CIBAN-0454. The sequence continues at coordinate 93,518 of NZ_JBEOOB010000004.1, forward strand.
GCGATATTTTTTGGCACTCGAAAAGTTGATGTCACTGAATATCGCTCAGGGCTAATGCTTGCTGTAGCGTTTGAATCTCTCATAAAATTAATTGCACTCATGGCGGTGGCTGGGCTGGCTGTGTATTCTTTATTTAACTTACCTGAGTCTTATGCTAATCAAGTAGACGAGCCTTTGTGGACACACTGGGCCGACTTTGACTTTTTTAGTTTTAACTTTATTGGCCAGTCATTAATGGCTGCGGCGGCTATTATTTGCCTACCGCGTCAGTTTCATGTAACCGTGGTCGACAATCAAGACAAGCGTCATTTATTTACCGCGCGCTGGGCGTTTCCACTGTACTTATTACTTACCGCTGCAATGATTTTTCCAATAGCAACTGCCGCTATTCACCCAGAAATAGGCCGTAGCTTTTCACCCGACAGCTTTGTTTTAGCCCTGCCAATGCTGCACTATAATGCCTTTTTAACCACCTTCGTTTTTATTGGTGGCTTGTCGGCTGCCACTGCTATGATAGTGGTAGCAACACTCACTTTAAGTACTATGATTTCAAACGATGTAGTACTGCCCCTAATACTGCGTCGCAAATTTAAACGCAACTTAATAACCACCAGCTATAGATCGAGAATACTATTAGTACGACGCTTTGCTATTGCCGGTATTTTAACCTTGGCTTATTTTTATCAGCATTGGTTTGGTCACGGAAGTGCATTAGCAAGCATGGGCTTGGTGGCATTTTCGTTAGTAACCCAATTATTACCCGCTATTGTAGGTGGTTTATATTGGCGAAAAGGCCATGCTTATGGCGTTTATGCGGGCTTACTTGCAGGCTTTATATGCTGGGTGCTGTTTTTAATGCTGCCTATTTTAGATGCTGGCAACACGCTAAATAACGAGCTACAACAAACCCTTATGACCCGCGGCACGCTGATTGCGTTATTTGCTAACATAGGTTGTTATATTAGCTTTTCGTTAGGGGCTGAGGAGCGATTAATTGATAAAATTCAGGCTGCTGCATTTGTTAACCCAAAAGATCAGACTATTTTATCAAAGCGTTTAAATAAAGATGTTAAAGCCACAGTATACGACTTTAAAATACTGCTACAGACCTTTTTAGGTATTCAGCGCAGCCAGCAAGTATTAGCCAATTATGCCCTAGCCCATCATTTAAGTGACAACAACGCGCACCCCAAACCTGAGTTTATTGCTTATTGCGAACGTGCGTTAACCGGTGTGCTTGGTGCATCGTCGGCTCAGGCATTAGTGCACACTGTATCGTCTGGTAAGCGCATGGCATTTGAAGAAGTGGTTAACTTTTTTGATGAAACCACCCAAGCACTGCAATTTAACCAAAACTTATTGTTTACCTCGCTTGAAAACTTAAGCCATGGTCTTTCTGTGGTCGACAAAGATTTAAAACTTGTTGCTTGGAATAAACGCTATAGCGAAATGTTTAATTACCCTGAAGGCTTTTTAGAAGTGAGCCAACCGGTAGAAGACATAATACGTTATAACGCAGAGCGTGGTGAATGTGGTCCAGGCGAAATAGAACGCCATGTAGATAAGCGGGTTCGTCATTTAAAAAATGGCACCTCGCATCATTTTATTCGCCACCGCCGCAACGGCCAAGTGTACGAAATGATAGGTAACCCTTTGCCTGATGGCGGCTTTGTTACCAGCTTTTCAGACATAACAACACATATTAATACTCAAAATGCGCTGGAAGAAATTAATATCGATTTAGAAAACCGCATTGAGGCGCGTACTCAAGAAGTACAAACCATTAATAAAGACCTTCAAGCGCAAATAGATAGCCGAGTTCAAACTGAGCAGGCGCTAACTTTAGCTAAACGTGAGGCTGAAAAAGCCAACGACAGTAAAACCCGCTTTTTAGCACTGGCGAGCCACGATATTTTACAGCCATTAAATGCCGCGCGCTTATACCTTGCCGCCATTGACGAAAAGCAGCTCAATAGCACTAATCAAAATAATCTTGATAAACTAGGAGACAGCCTAGACTCTACCGTGCATTTAATGTCGGCTCTGCTCGAAATAGCCAAGTTAGAACAAGGCGCAATGGCGCCTACACCACGCCACTTTTGTATTGACGATATTTTGCAACCGCTTAAAAGCGAGTCGAGTATTTTACTCAGTGTAAAAGGGTTATCGTTCAAAGTGCTTTCTAACCAACAAATAGTGCACAGCGATATTACTTATTTACGACGCATTATCCAAAACCTGCTCTCTAATGCAATTAAGTACACACAAAGCGGTAAAGTTTTAATTGCCTGTAGAAACCGTAAACATAGCCTGCGCATAGAAGTATGGGATACAGGACAAGGGATCAGTGAAGCAGAGCAAGCTAAAATTTTTAATGACTTTTACCGGGTTGAGGCTGGCGACAATAAAGGCATAGGCTTAGGTTTAGGAGTAGTAAAAAGAATGGCTGACTTACTCAGCTTACCGCTTGATGTATGCTCAGTGCCTAATAAAGGCAGCCGCTTTAGTATTGAAGTACCTTATGGTGATGCAAAATTTGTACAGCATAAAAGTATTGCTAATAGTGTAATGGAAAACCGCGCCGCCATTAATATTGTTGCCGTTGACGACGATCCTGCCAATCTAGCTGCCATGGCAAGCTTACTCAACAAATGGCAAGCCAATTACACCTTATTTGATAACGTTGAACAGGTGCTTGCGCACGCTAATGAGCACAGCGCACCCGATGTGATTTTAATGGATTACCAGTTAGGTAATGATTGCGACGGCATAACACTTATAAAAACCCTGAGAGATATTTGGCAACACCAAGTCCCTGCTATCTTAATAACAGCGGTGCGCGATGAAGAGCTTAAACTAGAAACTAAAGCGGCTAATATTCATTACCTAAGTAAGCCTATTAAACCGGGCAAACTAAAAGCGCTGCTAAATCACAGCACTTAAATATTACACCCAGCCTGCTAGTAATAGCGGGCTGGGTTTTCCTTTGCTTTATTTTATAAAGGCTTAAGCCAGATTAGCGCGGCTTCTCAGCTTTTGAAACAACCAGCTCAGCCCCACTAAAGATAACCCTAATCCAATAAACGATATCGCTTTTAGTAAACCTGTTAAGTTTGCCATATCGATTAAAAATACTTTTAAAATAACCGCGGCCAATAAGCCTAAACCTACTTTTTGTATTAGTAGCTGATTTTTAAGATGGCCCACTATAACCGTACTTGCTCCTAGTACCAGCCAAATAATAGAATAGCTGTAAAGCTCAGCGTTACCTACCCCCTTAGATAAGTAAATATACGCCCCTTGCCAATATTGACGAATTAAACTGTTAATTGCCAAGAAGGTAAATGCCCCCGCAATTGCGAGAACTATTGCAATTACCTTAGTATTTATAGCTTTGCTATTTATAGCTTTAAGCAACCTTGCTAACCATAAAGTTAATCCTGCAGGTACTAACCATAATAACAATAACCAGTTAAATATTGGCGTTGCACCAATATCTATTGCACTCAATAACGGATTGTCGTCAACTAAGGTTTTTAGTGCAAACACACCAGCTAAGCCCGCCAATGCAAAGCCGCCAATGCGATACAGTTTTGCTAAACTCCCTGCTATTCGCGCGCGATATAAATACACACAACCTAACCCAAGCCAGTTACAAACCAGTAATACTTGCTCGTAAAAACTCAATGAATCAAATTGTGGATAATGCCCTACTAGCTGATAACTGGTTTCGGTGGTAATAAATAATGCCAAGCAATGCAGCGCTGCACCTTCTAGCCATAACTGCATTTTTGATGTGTTAAAACATCTTGCTGCAACATAAAATAGCACCGTACACAGCGGGTACACCACTATACTCCAGTGCAAACCAAAAATAGTAAGAGCCTCGTAACTTGGTGTCCACGGTGAGAAAGTTAGTCGCAATAATAATGCTGCCACCAGTGCTTTAATAGGCCAATGTGGCATAGGTATGCTGTGGCGTTTGATCAGCAAGCTAATCAATAACACTTGAATAGCCAGCGCTATGGTTAAGCCACTGTCGTTTAATAGCATAGTAATCGCGAGCGTAATATTAGCATTTGCTGCTATCCAGTAGGTAAAACGCTGATACAAACTAGCACTGTGCTGCGCACTTTTTATTAAAACAGCACTACCAACAAGTAATATAACTGCCCAAAGCGGATACGCTGTACTTAACGCTGAATTAGGAATAAGTGCGTATAACGTGGCTATCATTAAAAAGAAACTAAATGCGCCGGTAATATGAAATGCCAAGCGCTTAGGAAACTTACGACCAAAATAAAGGCCATAAGCAGTCAAAGTAAAACCTAGTATTAAACCTAGTCCATATTCTTGTTTAAATATAAACAAGGCATCATCAAAATCAAAAGTTTGCTGGGTACTGACTAAAACGACCAGGGCTATGACTAAACACACAGCTTGCCATAAATCCCAGCGGCTATTTTTTAATACTAAAAACAGCATTAGCACTAAAGTTATTAAGCTAAATATCTGAAACTGCACGTCGAACCTATGCAATAGCATCATCAAAATAAACGGTGCGGTAAACACTAACATTAACGGGTGATCGGGCAGTACATTAATTAAACGCTTTAAGCTGTGCGGGCGAAACTCAATTAGTGTAAACCTTACCCCTAAACGAGGGATAGCTACGAGGCCAATAATACTGGCGACTGCATAAACACCCAGTAACCAAATGGTGCTGCTTTCGAGTAAAACAAAACCCGCTAAGTACCAAAAAACATGCCCAGCCCAGAGTAAATACCACAGCCAAATACGCTGTACTTGGTGCGCCACTATGGCGGCAAATAAACTAACAAAGCCAACATACATAAATAAAGAAAATAAATTAACGCTATTACTACTAACCCAAATAGGCACGCTGTAGGCACCAATAATGCCCAAAACAGCAAGTAAAGGGCCAAACTTAATTGCCATAACGCTTGCACTTAAAGCTATAATCGCCAATAGCACAAATGCAACAGTGGAGCTAAGCATGGCGTAGTTACTGTAAGCAAGTAAGGCTAACGCAAAGCAGGTAATAAAGCCGCCACTAGCAAGGGCTGCCGGAATATAGTTATTAAACCCTTCAAATACAATGCGTTTATAATGTAAATACCCAGCAGCTGCTATTAAACCAAGGCCAAATAGTGCACCTAAACTCAACCGCATAACGGGTGAAAGTAACCCAGCTTCTAAGCTGTATTTTGCTAAAAAAATACCGCCAAACGCAAGCGCTATCGCGCCTATCCAGGTCATCCAGTTTTCTTCAAATCCTGCACGTAATTTATTAAATAATGTATGTAAAACGCTAGGTTTTTTAGGGAAGGTATTTGTTTTAGCTGTTTTAGTAACTGCAGCTTCATTGCCGCTTATAGCCGCAGTTTTTACCTGCGTTGAAACAGTTGCTGGTGTGCTTACTTGGGGTTGTGGTTGCGCTTGTGGTGGCGCTTGCTTACTAGCAAGCGGTACTAATTGCTCTTGTTGCTGGAGTAAACTATTAACTTTAGCCGTTAACTGCACAACTTGTTGCCTTAAACTTTTAAGCTGTGTAAGTGCAATAAACCCGCAAATAGCGCCTGCTATTATCGCTAATATAAATAGCCCTACTAACCCAATCAACTCATCCATGGCATGCTCTTATTATTTTATTTAATATAAATTAGCGGTATTAAATTACCGTCGTTAACCACCATATACCGATTACAAAAACAGTTAAAGTAATCATGGCTTTAGTTTTATGTTTACTAATAAGTTGCTCGGCTTTATTACCGGCGTAATACACAACTACCGCTAAAGCAAAATATCGTATAGCACGCGAAATTGCGCTGGCTAATAAAAATAACCCGAGGGAATATTTAGTCGCCCCCGCTGCCAGCATGGCTATTTGAAATGGAATAGGCACTATGCCTAGCGTTATTACAAACCAGAAGCCTTGATTGTGCATTTGTTGTTTAACATTTTCAAACTGCTCGGGGCTTGAGAAACTATTAATAACCCAATCGCCAACTGCATCAAATAAGTAATAACCCAGCGCATAACCAAATAACGCCCCCACAATACATCCCAAAGTGGCCATTAAAGCAATAAGCCATAATTTTTCACGACGCGCTTGCATTAAGGGTACTAAAACAGCTTCAAGCGGAATAGGTACTATGGTCGACTCTAAAAACGACGCCACGGTAATGCCACTGAGCATATGTTTAGATTCAATAAAATTACGTGTTTTTTGTTTAAGCTTTTTTTGAATCGCCATAGTAAATCCTTTTCACTTATAAATAAGAACAAGAGTATTCAATGAGCTAATAATTACATATTTAGGTTAATACACGCTGAAAACACTGTGCTAAATTTATCAGGTCCTAGGGCGTATTAACAAATTAGTAATATCCATAAGAATATTTTATTATGTGCCCATGCAGTTAGATTCCCTATCACAGTAGTTATTAATTTATGCAAAGTGCGCGTTTTATTCCCTTTAGAAAGCAAGATATTGTTGATATGTGTAGCGAAGAGCTCAATAACAGCACACAACAAACATCGTTTAAACAGTTTTGTGATTTACTAGCTAGCCTTATTCATTACGATTACCACGCAACACTTGAGTCACTTAAAAACAACTACGCCCCTTTTGATCCCAACAGTGACACGCGATCGTTAGCCCCCGTATCGGCGGATCAAAAAGCGCAGTGCCAACATGAGTTTGCTAAAGACTTTGCCAAGGTACTTAACGCCGCTAATTTTGAAGTAATCACCAATGAAGACTTACAAGACGCATTAAACGAAGAATCACTATTTAAGGTGCGCCTTGAAGTTGAATTTGACGACTTTGAAGAAGTGGTATTTTATCGCCGTGGCGAGTCGCAGCTCACTGAAACGATTACCAGCTTTTGGGGTTTGCGTAAAAAACCGCTGCACTTTACTAATTACGATCGTGTTGCGGTGTTTATTCGCTTTAAAGATAGCGCTTATTTTAAAGCTAAAAACAAAACGCCACTGGGATTTGAGCCAAGTTCAACCATAGTAAAGTTGTTTCAAAATGTGCCTAAGGCCGATCTCGAAATGCTATTTCCTAATAGCGAAGTGCGCATGCGCCCTATTGATAAGGTCATTATTGGATCGTCTGCTTTAGTTGGCGGTGCGGTGGTACTTATTACTAAATTGGGCGCATCAATCGTATTATTGCTTGCTCTGTTTGCTTTTTGGGGTGGTTTTAGAAGTGAAGCTGTAGAAATGACCCAACAACACTTTATTACCTTTGCTATCGGTATGGGGGTTTTTGGCAGCTTTATTTTTAAAGAATGGAGTAAGTTTAAAAACCGCAAAATAAAATTTATGAAAGCCCTAAGCGATAACCTCTACTTTAAAAACCTCGATAACAACGCGGGCGTATTTCACACGCTTATTGATGCCGCCGAAGAAGAAGACATAAAAGAAGCCTTGCTGGCGTATACCTTTTTACTAAAATCGGAAAGCGGATTAAGCGCACAAATGCTTGATGAGCAAATAGAGCATTGGTTTAAAAGCAAATACCAGTGCGTTCTTGATTTTGAAATTAGCGACGCGCTTGAAAAGCTGGTACGTATGCGTTTGGTAACGTGTAGTAACGAAATAGAAGGTAATGAAGTGTATAGCGCGCTGAGTTTAGAACATGCAAAAACCATTTTGGATGAGCGCTGGGATAATCTTTTTCAATATAATTAATGTAGTATTTTTACTAAATAATACTCAAAAAGAGCAGCTGTAAATACAGCTGCTCTTTTGATCAAGCTTTAAATAGCGAGTACTTAAGCTAACTCAGCTTCTGCTTTTTTAGTAAATTTAGAATGCACTAACTTATAAAGCGCAGGCAATATTAATAGTGTTAGTAGAGTTGATGAAATAATTCCGCCAACCACAACCGTTGCTAAAGGTTTTTGCACCTCAGAACCCGTCCCCGAATTAAGCGCCATAGGTATAAAGCCTAAACTTGCCACCAGCGCCGTCATCAGTACTGGGCGCAGGCGCTGTAATGCGCCGCTGTGAATTGCATCAAACAAACTTAAACCATCGCTTCGTAACTGCTTAATAAACGACAGCATAACCACGCCGTTTAATACCGCTACACCACTTAGGGCAATAAAGCCGACACCCGCTGAAATTGAAAGCGGCATATCGCGCAGCAATAACGCAAGTACACCACCCGTTAATGCCAGTGGCACACCACTAAATATAATTAACGAATCTCGAAGCGATCCAAAGGCGCTATAAAGTAAGCCAAATATAAGCAGTAAAGTGACCGGCACAACTAATGATAATCGCTTACTTGCCGATTGTAGCTGCTCAAACGTGCCGCCATATTCAAGCCAATAGCCACTTGGTAAGTTAAGTGATTCATTCATGCTCGCTTGCGCATCACTTACAAAGCTTGCTAAATCGCGCCCCTCTACATTGGCAGTTACCACGACGTTGCGCTTACCACTTTCGCGGTTTATTTGATTAGGCCCTTTTTCAATGCTGATTGTCGCTACTTCGCCAAGCGGTACAAATGCAAGTTCTGGGTTGCTATCTTTAGGTAAAGCAACTGGCAAACGGGCAAGTGCTGATACATCGCTCGACCAACGCCTATCAAGGCGCACTAATAACGAAAAGCGTTTATCGCCCTCAAAAATTAGCCCGGTTTGCACACCACCAACAGCGGCGGCAAGTGTTTGTTGAATGTCGTTTACACTTAAGCCTAATAACGCCATGTGGTCGCGCATTGGTGTTACCGAAAGCGTTGGCAACCCTTCCATTTGCTCCAAACGTACATCGGTAGCGCCTGCAATATTACGCATTAAGCCTGTGGCTTTTTCGCCAAACTCTTTAAGTACGCTTAAGTCGTCACCGTAAATACGCAGTGCTACATCGGCGCGCACACCAGCAATTAACTCGTTAAAGCGCATTTCTATTGGTTGTGTGAATTCGTAATTATTACCGGGTACATCGTTAACACGAGTACGAATTTGCTGAACCAACTCTTCTTTAGTGAGTGCTGGATTTGGCCATTGTTTTTGAGGTTTTAACATTAAAAAAGTATCGGCTACGTTTGGCGGCATAGGATCGCTTGCCACGTCAGCAGTACCAATTTTTGAAAAAACGTTAGCGACTTCGGGTTGCTTTAAAATGGCTTGTTCAAGCTCTTTTTGCATTTGTACCGATTGCTCAATACCGGTGCCAGTAATGCGCAGCGCATGCATAGCAATATCGCCCTCATCAAGCTGCGGTAAAAATTCTGCCCCCATATTTTTAACTTTAAAACCAAGCACTAATACTAATGCAGTGGCAATACCCACCATAAGCCACGGTAATTTAAGCGATATACCAAGTAATGGCTTATACACTTTTTTAACGCCGCGCATGACTGCGTTTTCGGTTTCATTAACCTTACCGCGAACAAATACCGCAATAGCAGCAGGTACAAAGGTAACGCCAAATATAAGCGCGCCTATTAATGCAGCAACTACAGTAAACGCCATTGGCTGAAACATTTTGCCTTCAACGCCGCTTAGTGCAAATAAAGGTAAGTAAACCAGCATAATAATAACAATACCAAATACAGCCGGTGTAAATACTTCTTTGGTGGCGGCGGTCACTACATTTAGACGCTCATTTAAGGTAAGTAGCCTGCCATGTTTATGCTGAGCTACACCGAGTTGGCGCAGGCAGTTTTCAACAACAATTACAGCGCCATCAACAATTAAACCAAAGTCGATTGCACCTAAGCTCATTAGGTTACCCGATACGCGATTACCCACCATACCTGTAACGGCAAACAACATACTCAACGGAATAACCATTGCCGTAATAAGCGCGCCCGTTACATTGCCCAGCAGTAATAGCAAAACTACTATCACTAAAACGGCACCTTCAAATAAGTTGGTTTGCACGGTTGCTATGGTTTTATCAACAAGCGTAGTACGGTCGTAAACCGCTTCAACAATAACGCCAGCGGGTAAGCTTTTTTGCACATCAACTAACTTATCAGCCATAGCTTTTGCCACCACGCGGCTGTTTTCGCCAATGAGCATCATGGCGGTGCCGAGCACGGTTTCTTCGCCGTTATAAGTCGCCGCACCGGTTCTAAGCTCTTTACCTAAAAGCACGTTAGCCACATCTTTAATGCGTACAGGTGCGTCGTCGCGCTTAGCAACAACGGTATTGGCTATGTCTTCTAGCGTTTTAAGCTGCCCTGGCGAGCGTACTAAATATTGCCCATCAAAGCGCTCAATATAGCCTGCGCCTCGGTTACTGTTATTAACCTCAAGTGCACTAATCACATCGCTAATAGTAAGCTTATAGGCAATGAGTTTTTCGGGCACTGGCGCTACTTGGTATTGACGCTCAAAACCACCTTGGCTGTTTATTTCGGTTACGCCTTTTACTTTTAAAAGCTGCGGACGAATAACCCAATCTTGCAAAGTACGTAAGTCTTCGGCGTTGTAGGCGGTGCCATCTTCTTTTAACGCATTAGCCGCGGCGTGCACACTATAAGTAAATATTTCGCCTAAACCACTGGCAATAGGGCCCAAGTTTGGCTCTACGTTATTAGGTAAGTCGGAGCGAATACTTTGAATACGCTCACCTATTTGCTGGCGCGCCCAATAAATATCGGTGCCTTCATCAAAAATAACCGTTACTTGCGAAAGCCCATAACGCGAAAGCGAACGGGTATAATCAAGCTTAGGTATGCCCGCCATGGCGGTTTCGACTAAGTAGGTAATGCGTTGCTCTACCTCTAATGGCGTAAACCCCGGCGCTTTGGTATTAATTTGCACTTGTACGTTAGTTATATCGGGTACTGCGTCTACCGCTAAATTTTGAATGTTGTATACACCAAATCCAGCAAATAAAAATGTAAGCGCAAGCACCAGCATGCGGCGTTTAACCGCAAAAGAAACTATCCAATTAATCATGGTGCCTCCTAGTGAGCGTGGCTTGCGCCGCTTTTTAAAATATCGGCTTTAATTACATAACTATTGTCTGTTACGTATTCGCTACCCGCGTTTAAGCCTGTAAGTACTTCTACCCACTCGCTATTTTTTGCACCTAAGGTAACGGGGCGTACTTCAAATACATTATTTTTACGAACAAACACACTTGTTTGACCGTTAAACTCTTGAATAGCGTGTGGCTTAACACGCACGCTGGCATTTATTTTAGCCACACTTACATCGCTATTTATATGCATGCCTGGGCGCCAATGCCCGTCTGGGTTATTAAGCTCTATACGGGCACGCGCTATGTGCCCGCCAGTCATCATTGGGGCTATAAAAAACACTTTACCTTGCGTATTTAAATGATGATGTAAGTCGTACACTTTAGCGCTTTGCCCTATGGCTAGCTTTTCAATGTTTTCGGGAAAAGCCGACAGCTCAACCCATACTTTATCAAGGTTAACTACTTGCATCAGTGCGCTGGTGCTTGCAAGCTCGCCACGCTTTAAGTATTGCTCGGTTACAACGCCGCTAATTGGGCTTTTAATAGCGTAATTTTGCAGTGTTTCGCGGTTGGTTACATTGGCAAGTACTTCGCCTTTTTTAACGTTTTGACCAATGCTTACAAAAATATCGCTGATCAATCCTGTATACGGCGCCATTACTTCTACCGTGCCGTGCTGCGTTGGTGCAATAACGCCAAAAAGCGTATCGGTAATATCCACTTTACCACTTTGCGCTATCTCAGTTTTAATACCTGCGCGCTCAATAGCTCGCTCTGTTAACGTGGTACGGCCTTCGTGTTGCTCGTACTCATAGCTAATACTCTCACCGTTATAATTAGCAGTAACGGCAAGTACAAATGAATGCGGTTCGTTAATTGATTGCGTGCTTACAAGGTAGTCGCCCTCTGTTATGAACTGTATATTTTGCGGCGCTTCAACTAATCGTTTTAAACTCATTGTTATGTTTAAATCACTTATATTAATTGGCTTGCTTTGCTTGTAAGCGTATATACGCAGCTCAACATCACCGGCAAATTCTTGCAGTTTAAGCTCAAGGGTTAATTTAGGATCAACTAATAAAAAACCACCGTGTGGACCTTGCTTTTGCTCGTGTTGTTCTGTTTCTTTATGACCTGACTCGCCATGCTCAGCAGAGGCAAATACATCTGTGCTTAACACGCTGCCAGCAAGTGAAAGTGATACTAATAATGCAATTATATTTTTATTCATGATTGGTAAGTCTCAATTAAAGATTGGCCAGTTAAACGCTCAAGAGTAAGTAGCACTTGGTACAGCTCTGCGTGGGTTGCAATGAGTGCGCGTTTAGAGTCAAAGTGTGCTTGCTGGGCATCGAGCAACTGCAACACCGAAATTTGCCCGCGTTGATAGCTGTTTAAGCTTTGCTCAATCAATGTTTGTGTCTGAGGAATTATTTGCTTATTTAATAACGTGGCTTGATTTGCTATCCCTTGATAATAAGCATACAGAGTACGTACTTGCTGGCGTAACTGAACTCGCAACTGCCCTTGCTGCTGGTTTAAAAGCGCAAGTTCACTTGCTGCTGCAGCAATATTACCGCTATTAGCATTACTGATTTGCAGTGGCATAGAAAACGAAAACAACAATGAGCTAGAGTCATTTTTTTGGTTGTAACGCACACCACCACCTACATTAATATCGCTTTGCCCATTGGCTTTTTGCAGCGCTAAGTTAGCCGTTTGCTGTATATATTGCTGCTGAAGTAAGGCAAATTCAGGTGCTAAATTTACCGCATCTAAAAGCGCTTGCTGTGACTTAAGCGGCGTGATGACGTTAATATTTCCCGCTAAAAAAGCACTACTTTGCTCATCAATCCAAAGCTCATTAAGTAATAAACGCGCGCGCTCAAACTCACTTGTTAGCTTTACTTGCTCAAGCTCTACTTGGCTAAGTGCATAACGCATACGACTTACATCGGCTTGCGATACAGCCCCGGCATTTGCTCTTTGCTCAATTGTTTTGAGCGCCTGTGTTACAACGCTTTTTCGCTCAACATTTAATGCTAATAAGGTTTGAAATTTAAGTGCGCTATAGTAACGCTCTGCGGTGGTAGCTAATAACGCTAAACGAGTATTTTGATACTGTATAGCCTGCGCTTTAATATTTGCAGTAGCAAAACCTACTCTACTTTGGCGTTTATCGCCCAGCTCAATAAGTTGGCTAAGCCCGAGCGTTATTTCAGCGCCTTTTACGCCACGCGCATCATTGGTGCCTAACACGTTTTCAACCGCAACACTAAGCACAGGGTTTGGCGAAAGTGTGGCTTGTGATTTAAGCGCGCTCAATATTTTTTGATGATAGGGGTAGCGTTTTAATATCGGATTTTGTTGCTCGGTATTACTCAGCGCTTGCTTAAGCGTGAGTATATTTTCACTAGCACTAACATTAGCCAGCGCATTAAATACCGGCAGCACGCAAAGTAGTGCCACCAGCATAATTGGTTTTTTATTCATATAGCTTGTCCGTTTTTTAACAAACAGGGTTAACTTACAAAATAATTTAAAATTAAAAATCGCAATGTAAATTTGTAAGCAACCTAAATATGCATATAACACAGCCTATATAGCGTCTAAACGCAGGCAGTAAAATGCACCATATTTTATTAAGGTAAATTAAAACTAGCTAAGTGAAATAGGAGGGCGCGACATAGGTGGATAAATTAATCCACAATAGCGTACAGGTAACGCGGGGTTACTCTGCTCAGGGCTGATTGAATGATTTACTGTACTGTAATAGCCACTATGACAATGTTGGTGGGCATGAATTTCGGCAGAGGCTTGAGCCTCATTTTGGCTACCATCGGCAGTTATATTACTTTGTAACTGCGCGCTGGTTATGTGATCCACGTCTTCTTGTAAATGATACGCAGCACCATCACAGCTAATAAAGCTGTGTACAAGTACTAAAAGTATCACTATTAAAAAACGCTTTGAATGCATTGTCTGCCTACAAACTCTAAAAAGAAGTCCCTTCTAAATACTTGAATATAAAAGGAGTCAGCAGCATAATAAACCTTCTAGTTACTGGAAGGTCAATATGCAAATCAAGCAACTTGCTCACTTAGTTAATATTAATGCAAAAACAATTCGCTATTACGAACAAATAAACCTTATTCCTGCTCCAAAAAGAGAGAGCAACGGCTATAGAACCTACACCCAAGCAGATACAGAGCGTCTTATTTTTATTCGACGCTGTCGCGATTTACAAATTCCAATAGACGATATTAAAACTCTACTTGTTGCGCAATCAGACGGCGATAAATCGTGTGTTGAGGTTGACGATATTATCGAAAACCAATTAATTAAAGTACGAGCGGCACAAAAAGAACTTAAAAAGCTCGAGGTATCGCTTGCCAGCTTATTAACTAACTGCACCGCAAATACTATAAACGACTGCCAAATAATAAAAGAATTAAATAGTTAATACATATAAAAAAACCGCTAACCTGTAAGGCTAGCGGTTTTTATTAATAACACTTTAAATTAAGCGACTGCTTGTTCTAAAATTTCACGACTTTCTTTTAGCGTGATTGCTTGGTTTTCACCAAGGGCAAGCATGCCATGCGCTTCAAGTTTGCCAATAATATTGTCAATCGCTGCTGCTTTATCTTCACCATGTTCAGTAAGCTGCGTAGCTACATCAAGGCTATGGTAAAACGCTTCAATTGCTTGAATTGTTAGCTCTGCTAAATCGTCTGATTGTGCAAGGCCAAATACGTTTTTACCCATTTGCTCAAGTTTTGCTTTTTTAACTGCAAATTGATTGCGTAGTAAAGAAGGCTGAACTATTGCAAGCGAACGTGCATGGTCAACACCGTATGCAGCTGTAAGTTCGTGACCAATCATGTGGGTTGCCCAATCTTGCGATACGCCAGAACCAATCAAACCGTTTAATGCTTGATTCGCTGACCACATAAGATTTGCACGCCATGCGTCATCTTGGTTTTCAAAGTTATCGCCAAGTACTTTAAGTGCTTTAAGCAATGCTTCAGCGTAACCATCTTGTACTAATGCACCTTCAGGGAACGTTAAGTACTGCTCACAGGTATGCACCCATGCGTCTACTAAACCATTTACAAGTTGACGCTGTGGTAATGTTTTCATTACATCAGGGTCCATAATCGCAAATTTAGGTTGTACTGCTGGTGACATAAACGGGAGTTTTTGTTTTGTAGCAGCTTTGCTTACTACTGAGCCTTGGTTAGACTCTGAGCCAGTAGCTGGTAATGTAAGTACTGCACCAATTGGTAATGCGCTAGTTACTTTATGCTTACCAGTAGGAATATCCCAACCTTCGCCATCGTATACTGCTGAAGCTGCAATGTATTTAACGCCGTCAATTACTGAGCCGCCGCCAACACCTAGCACAAAGTCGATGTCTTGTTCTTTACAGATTTTTACTGCTTGATCTAGTACTTCAATTGTTGGGTTAGCGCCAACGCCCGAAAACTCTACCCAATCAAAACCTTCAAGTGCTGCTGCAACTTGGTCGTATACGCCGTTCTTTTTAATTGATCCGCCGCCGTACACAACTAGTACTTTTTGATCTTTTGCGATCAAATCAGTTAGTGAGGCTATTTGTTGTTGGCCAAATTGAATTAGTGTTGGATTTACGTAGCTAAATTTCATTATTTTATCCTAGGGTGACGATTAAATATGGTTCAACTTACTTAGTTACTAACTAAGTAAATTTTCAATGAGTGCATATTACTGGCAAAACAAACATAAAAAAAGCCCAATAACGCGCAAAAGCTTGCCTAAAACTATCAAGATTGTTATTTTACGTAAAAGTCAGCCATGTAAAGATGCTTTTATGTCCACCATTGCCAATATGTTGCAGCAGTACGCAGAACAAAATCAGTTACTCAGTTTTGAAGGCACGATGGAAACCATTATTACTGGGGTTTATTTTCATCGCGCCAGTAAAAGCTCGCCGCGACAGCCGCTTATTTATAACTCTGGGATTATTGTGGTCGGGCAAGGGCATAAAGTAATTCATTTTACAGATCATAAAATACAATATGGTGCGGGGGATTATTTAGTATTGGGCGTTCCTGTACCGCTAGAGTGCGAAGCCTTTACTGATGGCGACTTACCAGTGCTTGGGATTGCTGTTGATATTAACCCTGCGTTATTGCACAAACTCGTTAACCAAATGACTGAGCATAAACAATTTGCTCTGCCACCAACATGCGGGCAAATGAGTGGCGTGCAATCGGCTAAACTCGATAACGCGATGGAGCTGGTAACTAAGCGTTTATTGACCGTGTTAAATAACCCACTTGAAGCACAAGTATTTGGCGAAGATATAGTAAAAGAATTAGTATACCGTGTACTTTGCGGCCCCCAAGGACATACCTTGTTTGGCCTTGCTATGCACGACGGCCACTATGCACGTATAGCGCGCACACTGTCTATTATGCATAGTAATTATGCCAACCCCATCACAGTAGAAGGGTTAGCAGAGGACGTAAATATGAGCATTTCGTCGTTTCATCGCGCCTTTAAACAAGTGACTTTTGAGTCGCCGTTACAATATTTAAAAAAGCTGCGTTTAGCCAAAGCAAAAGCACTTATAACCGCCAGTGGCAGCAAAGCCAACGAAGCCGCATTAAAAGTAGGCTATACCAGCCCATCGCAATTTAGCCGAGAATTTAAACGCCACTTTAATAAAACACCAAAAGAAATGTTACTCTAAGCAAACCGCTAAAGCTGCGTTTTAGCGGTATTAAAAGCAACCGGATTAACATATTTACGGTTTATAAAATGGCTAAAAATAAGCGTAAACAACACCGAGCTAATAGTCGCTACTGTATAAACTTGCCAAATTAAAATATCGTATTTTAATAGCAATGCAATGGCGGCAAAAAATATACACCCACCTAATGAGCCAATAATACCGCCGTTTAGTATTTTAAACGCTGAGTCTTTTTTATCACTGATATACGCTATGCTGCCCATTACCGCTAAAATAACCGGAAAAGTAGAAAGCAACCCACTCCATGCCGAGCCAATATGCTCAGAAATAAAGGTAACCAACATAATAAAACTAGTTACTAACACTATTTTTATTGGCAGCTCCCATTTTGAATTTAAAGGCTTTGCATCTATCGCTACTTTTAATTTTGTAGTAGCAAAAGTTAAAGCCAATAAAGTACTAATAGAGAACAAGCACGCTACAAAAATATTAACCGGTAAAAATAATGTCAGCATGCTAAATAAACACCACACACTCAGCGCTATTAACAACGACTTTGCTAAGCCACACTTATACGAAACCGCCATATACACAAAGCAAAATAAACCAATACCACTCATGCCATATAAAGCGCCCACCGCTGAGTTAGCTGCAAACAGCTTTCCTTGCTCTATAGCAATAAAATATGAAATAGGCCCAGAGGTGATTGGCAGGCCAGGAATAATACCGCTTATAAAACTACCAAACTTTTTTTGCGCGTAAGAAATAAAGAGCAGTAATAGCGGAGCAACCATTAATTTAACTAACATGACTAATAATAAAAGATGAGTAATGGCGCAAATTCTACTCACTTAGTTAATACAGTCAATCAATATTGAGTTGAATTTAAATCATCTCATCAGGGCGTATTTATCTTTTTATGACTAATTTATAGCTACTTTTTAATAACTTAAAATTATTTACTCAATTGAGTAATGAATTGGCATTACAATTAAGCAGCTAAAAAACAAAGGTTGCAATAATTGGTAATATAATAATTGCACTTTGGTATGTTAAGTTGGTTTTAAATACGTTACAGTCATGTGCAACAATGTAAATATTTAACTTTATACCGAGGTACTAATGAATAAAAATAACATTACACATCTTATTAAGCCCGGCGCTTTAATTGCCCTCACTACCTCTTTGGTTATTGGTTGTGTTAGCCAACAACCAAAAAGCACTGAGCAACAAGCTAACCCATTAGTACCCGCCTCTAAATTTGATTTATCTCATTGGAAAATTAATGTACCGGTTGATTTAGATAACGACGGTAAAATTGATGAAATAGATGTTAAAGAAATTCAGACTTACTCACATCCTGATTTTTTCTACCTGGATGAAAAAGGTTACATGGTATTCACCTCGCCAAACAAAGCACTCACCAGTGCCAATTCTACCAATACGCGCAGTGAATTTAGGCAAATGCTCCGCGGAGCAAATACAAAAATAAAAACCAAAAGTCCTAAAAACAATTTTGCTCTTGCTGTACACCCACTATCGGATCGATTTGCCTCTATTGGTGGCAAAATGGAAGCAACGCTAAAAGTAGATCATGTTGCATTACGTGCTACTGATCCAAGTAAAAATGCGGCCTACTCTGTTGTTGTGGGGCAAATTCACGCAGGTAAAGATCAGGCGCTTATTGACACTAAGCTTGGCTATGGCTGGGGCAACGAGCCACTAAAAATATATTATAAAAAGTGGCCTGGACATAAAACGGGATCGGTTTTTTGGAACTACGAGCGTAACTTACCAAAAACAGATCCTAACCGTACTGATATAGCTTATCCTGTTTGGGGTAACACATGGGAAAACCCTAACGAGCCAGGCAATGCTGGTATCGCATTAGGTGAAGAGTTTAGTTACACAGTAAATGTGTATAAAAATGTGATGCACCTAACATTTAGCACAGCAGGCAAAAACGATGTTAGCTACTCTATTAACTTAGGTAATAACGTAGATGCGTATGGCAACGTAGACGAAAAAGATCACCCGCATGGGTATGCAGCTGATTGGCACTACTTTAAAGCCGGGGCGTATAACCAATGTAGTACCAAAAATGCTAAAGGTATTTGGTATCCGGGCTGTTTAGGTACGGGCGACTGGGCTACAGATAAACAAAACGGTGACTATGCACAAGTGAGCTTTAGTAAACTTGTATTAAGCCCCGCTAGTCCACAATAAAGGTAACTAAATTATTACTGCCCCGCTTGTTTGCCTTATTTAATAAAGTAAACAAGCGGGATAAGGGTCTGTTGATCTTTCAAGGTTGAATTTGCAGCAGTATGTTTGGTATTTAGGCAAGGCAGAGCCTATGTGGTGTGGTTATTCCCCATAAATAGGCGATAACGTAGCATTAATGCCAAACATGCGCTGCCCGAAGGGTTCTGCCTAGGGGCGATTGACTCTTTGTTGCTCAGTTTTTACTTATTCTTACATGGATGTAAGCCAGTAGAATAACGCAGGAGCAGTTATCGAGCCCACTAGGTTACAAATCTCGCGCCGTGATTAAATCGCCCCTAGTTTGAACAAATTTAACTGTAAAGGTCAACAGACCCTAACTTTTCTTAAATAAAACCTCGGGGTTAACCATGGTTTTCATTTCGAGTACGTTACCGTTAGGATCTTCTATAAAAAATGTTTCTTGTTCAAACTCATCTCCTATAAAACGGCGATATGGCTTATCTAAATACTCCAAGCCCGCGCTTTCAATACGTTGCTTTAACGCATTAAATTCGTTTTCAGATAAATGAATGCCAAAATGTGGTACGGCAACTGCGCCCATATCAACATCATGACGAACTGTAGGTAGGCGCTCAACACTTTGGTGCAGTGTTAACTCGTTACCCCAAAAATCAATATCTATCCAGCGTCCTTGCTCGCTATTTCCGGTTTTACAGCCAAGCACATCGCAATAAAAAGTTTTAGCTATATTTAAATCACCAGCCGGAATAGCCAGATGTAAACAGTTAGACATAAATTACCCTTGATAATAGCTTTTAATAAATTAAACAGTCAGCATTATACATGCTTTGTAATTTATAGAACATTAACGAGTATATTTTAGCATTTACAGCCCTTACAACTATTAGGCTAATAAAATGATTAAATTCTGACACCTACTATTTTTGGCAATTAGCTATTATTAGTTATGCTATAAAATTCTAGCTTTGAGCTATCAAACATAAAAGTGTTACTTTATTATACGCACGCTATAAGGTACTAATTTGCGCGCTATGATTAAATTTTTATTATTAAAGTCCATCACATTTTTTGCCGGCTGTATGTCGTGCTTTGTAATGCATACAACATTTGCATTACCACTTGTTATATCTGCAGCATTAACCGGGCTAGTTGGCTCGTTTATTCCTTTTCCTAAGCTTTATCAAAACCACCCTTATGCGGCCATATATGCAGGTAGCTTTGCCGGTATGTGCTCAACTAGCTTAATTACTAGCTACTGGGAAGTGGCGATAATCTCAATTATTGGCGCAACGCTGTACACCCTTACCTTAAATGCATTTGCTGGTTTTGGTGGCCGATTAGGCAGCGTAGCCTTTGCAAGTGTTGCTTTGTATTCTTTAGCTAAAGGCTTAGTGTAATGAGTATTGAATATTCTATATTAGCTTTGATAGGCGCTTTTTTAACATTTTATTTAGCCAAGCATAGTCGTTTTGATGGTATTAGAGCTTCTGCGGCCTTATCTATAGTTACTTACTTAATTTTTTACTGGCTTAACCTTGATCCTGAGTTATACAGTGTTGTGTTTTTTGGTGGTACTTTTATTGGTATGAGCGCCCCACACCGCTTTGGCATATATACGCTTGCCAGCTCCGCTGTTATATTTTCGTTATTATTTGAGTACTTAGTACCCATACTCGACGGCTACGGCGGTGCTTTAGGTGTGAGTGCATTTTTGTCGGTATGTATTTGTCACTTATTCATTATATTAGGTGCACCACGCAGTAAAAACATTTCCTTTCGACGTGTTAAATAAGCAGTTAATTGGAACTTGTAGGGTAGCCAAATATCACTTTTAGCTTTGCCGTTACCCCTTTTGCTTTAAATGCACTTTTTACTAAATAAGCCCATTGATGAAAAGTTATGGTCAGTGGGTTGTTACTATTTAACTGCCCAACAATACCGTACTTACACGGTTTATCGGCTTTTTCCTCGGCGTAAGTGCCAAATAACTTATCCCAAATAATGAGTACACCGGCAAAATTTTTATCTAAGTAGCCGGGGTTAATAGCATGATGTACTCGATGATGCGATGGGGTGTTAAATACCTTTTCAAACCAGCCTAGTGTATTTACCGTTTGGGTATGCACAAAAAACTGATAGGCCAAATTAAGCGCCACTACGGTAAATACACTCAGCGGATCAAAGCCGATTAATATCATTGGCAACCAAAATAACCACATACCCGCAAGCGGATACATTAAGCTTTGCCTAAATGCGGTTGAAAAGTTCATTTTAGTTGAACTGTGATGCACCACATGGGCAGCCCATAACCAATGAATATGGTGTGACGCTTTATGAAACCAATAATACAAAAAATCTTGTAGTAAAAAAGCGCCAAATATCGTCAGCACCGACAGTTCAATATCAAATAACCTATATTGATGCAGCCAATAAAAAAATGGCATTAGCACAATTAAAGCAATCGCATCGCACCCTTGGTGCATAAGCGCCAGTGCTGTATTCGCCAAGCTGTCTTTTATGTCGTAATAACGCCGATATTTAATAAATTCATAACTTACAAAAATAATAAATACAGGACTAAGGGCAAGTAAAATTATTTCTATGCTCATGATATGTTGCCCTTAAAGTTGGCTTTTAGTTTATTAAGCGCTTGTGCTATATCTTTTTTAATAAAAAATTTAATCACTAGGCTTGGCAGCCACCAAGGTGTTTTACAGCGTATGTTATAGGTAACTTCGGTGCTTGTTGGGGCATTGTCACTAACGCAAAAATAAATATCGCCACGATGCTCTGCAACTGGTTTATTACCTATTATTTGATAACTAATATGATTGCTATCGGCGCTAATTATACGCTCTTCAAAGCGAACTCCTGCCATTATAACTTGCCTAATAGCACCTTTACCGCCAATAATTTCGCCTTCATTTTGCTTTTTTAACAGGACAAATTTAGCATTAAAAAAACGTTCTAATTGCGCATGATCAAGCAAAGCGTCTCTGACTTGTAGAGGCGTTGCTGCAATCTTTTGTTTTAAGGTTATTTGTATCATTTTTATATAATAAGTATTTTCATAATGCCCTACCATATAAAATTTTTTCGTGGCAAACTTGCTGTTACACGACCATTTTTTAGCTTTAGGCGACAAATGAGCACACTTGCCGATCATTATTTTTCAAGCTGTATTGATTACCTTGAAACACTTGGACTTAATAGCCAAGCTGTTTTGTCGGCTATTAACTTTAATGAATACAGTAATAAGCAAGCTCAGCAACTCGCGCCACGCATTAGCTTAAACAGTTACAACGCACTGCTAAATTATGCTCAGCAAACTCTAAACGAGCCTTTGTTTGGCTTTAAGCTTGGTCAGCAAATTCGAACTGCCGACTTTGGCATATTGGGTTACTTAATTGAATCGAGTAATAACTTAGCCAGCGCTATTACCGCACTGCTTAACTACGACAGTTTAGTTGCAGATATTGGAAGAGCAGAGTTTGAACAGCAAGGTGAGTTGGCAATTATTCGTTGGCTACCTAATGCTAACTGTAGCCCACAGGTTATTTTACGTAATATGACCGCTTGGGTAAGTGTTATTCGACAACTATTAAACCCACAGCTATCGCCCAGTACTATTTATTTTACCCAAGCTTTTACCAGCAATGAAAAAACAGTACTCACACACTGGTTTAACTGCCCCGTTAAAACTAACGCACAGTATAACCAAGTGGTATTTCCGAGCAGTTATTTAGCACTGCCATTTAAAACCGACAATACGCAAATTAATTTAGTGCTTAAACAGGTTTCTGAGCAGCAACTTTCACGCTTTAAAAGCCAGCAGCTACTAACCGAAAAAATTAGCCAGTTATTTATAGCTAAAAATGACTTAATCGACTGCAGTTTAATACGCACAGCAGGCGCACTAAACATGACCCCGCGCACCTTGCAACGCCATTTAAAGCGCGAACAAATATCGTTTGCCGACTTACTTGAGCAAGAGCGTAAAAGGCGCGTAATACTGTGCATTGGCAAAGAGCTATTAAGTAACATAGCAATTAAACTTGGCTTTAACGACCAAAGTTCATTTAATCGTGCTTTTAAACGCTGGTATAACTGCACCCCACTGCAATATATAAAAAACACTACCTAAAAACATTACCTAAAAAATTAAACGTTACTTAACTCTTTAATTCAACATAGGTAATAAAAAGCCGCGGTTAAAATAACCACGGCTTTTTATTCGCTTACTAATACGCTTACTTTCCTATCGCTTCTTTAGCAAACAAATGCTTTATTGGGCCTAAGTTATCAACCATTGAAAGCCCAACTCCACGAATTAGTTTTTTAATTGGGTTAGCACCGGCAAATAACTCTTTTAAAGAGTACATCATGGCAATGTGTTTTTGCGCATCGAGTTTACGGGTGCGCTCGTAATCACGTAAAGTACGCGTGCTGGCAAATTCTTTATTATCACTTGTTAGTAACTCAATTAAATAAGCGGCATCTTTTAGGCCTAGGTTCATCCCCAAGCCTGCAAGCGGATGAATCGTATGTGCAGCATCGCCAATTAATACGACTTTACCTGCAACCCATTGCTGGGCATAACGCATTTTAAGTGGAAATGCAGCGCGTACACTTTGCACTTCACACAAACCACATTGGCCGTCTATTGCCGCCATAATGGCTTTGTTAAACTGGTTGTCGTCCATTGCTAATAGCTCTTCACAATGCGTTGGGTTTGTAGACCACACAATTGAATGGGTGTTGGCATCGCTCAACGGTAAAAATGCTAATGGCCCGCTTGGTAAAAACACTTGGCGTGCGGTATTGGCGTGTGGCTCTTGGGTTTTAACTGTAGCCACCAATGCATGGTGGTCGTAGTCTTTAAAGCTCAGCGCCATATTAAACTGCTTTCGAATTGCCGAATTTGCACCATCGGCGGCCACCAGCAGCTTTGCAATGATTGGCTCACCACTTTTTAAAGTAACAAATACATCCGATTCGCTTTGGTGTATTTGCTGATAACAAGTGTCGAACATCAGCGTAGCATTTGCCTGCTGCTCCAACTCCTTTATAAGCGCGTAGCAAATAATATCGTTTTCAACTATATGACCTAAATGATCAAGCTCTAGTTGCTCACTATTAAAAGCTATTTTGCCAAAGCTGTCTGCATCGCGCACATCCATATGGGTATAGGCACTAGCACGCAAAGCAACTATGTGTGGCCATACGTTTAATTGTTCAAGCAAGGTTTGACTCGCAATACTCAGCGCACTTACGCGCATGCCGTACTCGTCAGTTGGCGGTGTTTGCTTTGGCGCAGCGTCAAGTACGACTACGCTTATACCCGCTTTTGCCAACCCAAGCGCTAAGGTAAGCCCTACGCTGCCACCACCTACAATACATACCTGTGCTTGTTTCATAAACCTTGACCTTGTTTAACTTGCCCCATTAACTGCTTAGCTAATGGCGCTTTTAAAGAGGGGAATAAATCCATCGAAAACAACCCAATACTACGGCCAAGTGCCAGTATGCGTGATGAATTTGAAAAAAGCCTTACTAAACCATCTGTTAGGGTCATCACGTTATTTATATCAGCGCTGCGCTGCTGTGCATACTCGCGAGTAAATGCATAACTGCCTAAGTCATTTGGGCTCTGGGCAATTAAGTTACTAAGTACTTGTACATCTCGCAGGCCTAGATTAAACCCTTGCCCTGCAATGGGATGAATTGCATGCGCAGCATTACCTATTACTACCGTGCGGTGCGCAATAAGCGATTCTACTTGCCCATACACTAAGGGGTAATTAGCACGCATACCCACTTTAGTAAATTGACCACCGCGATAACCAAAGGCACTTTGTAGTGCGCTTATAAAGTCGCCTTCACTTTGTGCCATGTGCTGCTCAACGTGCTGTTGCTGCATACACCACACCAGTGAATAGCGGTTGTTGCTCATAGGTAATAGCGCCATGGGGCCATGTTGCGTAAATCGCTCAAAAGCATGGTTATTATGCCCACCAGCTACTTCTATATTGGCAATAATAGCCCCTTGCTCATAAGCTTGAGTGTTAAACTTAAGTCCAAATAAGCTACGAGTTGGCGACTGTGCACCGTCGGCAATAACTAACAGCTTGGCGGCTATTTGCTCGCCACTTTGCAAAGTAACTATATTATTATGTAATTGCTGCTCAATGGCACTTACGCTATCAGGGCAATATAAACTGATATTTATTTGAGCGTTTAATAATTGATGTAACGAGCGACCAAACGGGTTTACTTCAACCACATAACCAAGGGCATCTTTAGCAAACTCTTCACAGTTAATATCTGCTTTACCAAAATGGTGACGATCAGACACACTTACTTTTTTAATTGCTGTAGCGTACGGTGAATTTAACGCAAATAAATTTAAGCCTTGTAAGTACTCTACCGACTGCTGAGCAAGTGCTATGCTTCTATCATCAAAGCTCGGGTGATAGTCATTACTTACTTCATTCGCCTCAACAACAGCAATACTAAGCGCGGGATTTATTTTAGCCACGCTTAACGCACAGCTAGCACCGGCTAAACCGCCACCAATAACAACAACATCAAACTGCTTAGGCACTTTTTTCTCCTAGTCTTATGCGCTTTTATTGCTTTGCATAAGTGCTTCTATATCGCTTATGGTTTTTGGCGCACTTAGGGTGAGATTTTCATAACCACTTGGGGTTACTAATAAGTTATCTTCAATGCGAATACCAATACCTCGGTATTTTTGCGGTGCATTTGAATCTTCGCTGATATAAAGCCCAGGCTCAATGGTTAAAACCATGCCCGCAGCAAATGCGCGTTCGCTATTATTTTGTTTGTAGTCGCCTACATCATGTACGTCTAGGCCTAACCAATGTCCAAGCCCGTGCATGTAATATTCTTTACAGGCTTGCTTTGCTATTAACTCATTAAAGTTGCCAGTTAAAATACCCAAATCTAGTAGACCTTGGGTCATTACTGCCATTGCTAAAGCATTAGCATGCGACATATAACCGCCGGGTTTAATTTCTGCAAACGCTACTTCTTGCGCTTTAAGAACAATATTATATAACGCGGCTTGCTCGGGGCTAAATTTACCATTCACTGGAAATGTACGTGTAATATCAGCAGCGTAGCCTTGTAGCTCACAACCTGAGTCAATTAATACTAGGTCGCCACTTTTAAGGGCGTCGCTGTTTTGGGTGTAATGTAAAATATTGGCGTTGTCGCCACTACCAACAATAGTGCCATACGCTGGGTGCCGCGCACCATGCATTGCATAATGATGATGTAGCTCTGCTTCTAATTGATACTCGGTTGCACCGCTATGGGCAAAACACATTGCTCTAACATGGCCTTGCGCGCTAATTTCGCAGCCTGCGCGCATAATGTTTATTTCACTTGGTGATTTAAATAAACGCATTTCGTGAATTAACAAACGAATATCTTTAATGGTACTTGGCGCTGTGTCACCTTTTTTAGGGGCGCTGCGCAGAGTATTAAGTAAAGAGAAAACACGCCCATCAAAAGCCGAATATGCACCTTGCGCATAATATAAAACCGCTTTGCCATTGAGCAAATTAAATAACTGTTCACTCAACTCACTTAATCCATGGGTTGCATCAAACAAATATTCGTTTTTTGCTTTTTCAAAGCCTATTCTACGGCCATGCCATACTTCGGCTAGTTTATCTTTATTAAGGCAAAATAATGTACTGGGGGTATCGCTATTTGGAGCAAGTACAAGTACGGCATCGGGCTCATTAAAACCAGTTAAGTAAAAAAAGTCACTGTCTTGCCTAAATGCATAGTGAGTGTCGCGGCTGCGCGTAACTTCGCTCGCCGCAGGTATAATTGCTACACTGTTACTATCCATTTTTGCAAGCAGACGCTCACGACGTGCTTTAAACTCTGACTTTTGTATTTCAACCATGTGCAACAAACCCGTTTAACTTAAACTATTAATGAAGTGTTTTTTTAGTGCTAGCAGCACTTTGATCTTTACCTAACTCTGCAAAGCAAAGTAATGCCGACACACGTACATATTCAATCACTTCATGTAGTGCTTGGCTGTCTTCTTCAGTTTCTTCAAAGGTAGTATCAAGGCGAGTAATTTCGCTAAAATCGGTAATAACTTCTTTTACATCGGCTGATAATTTACCGTAATCTTTTTGCTTTAAGCCAAAGCCAAGCATAAAACCTGCAACCCAAGAAACCAAGCCATTAGCCTGATCTATAAGTGTTTCATCGTCGCTGGGTAAAAACAAATCAAACGCAAACTCCTCATCATTAAAACTAGCAACGACCTGCTTATAAATGCTGCCAAAAAACTGTTTTAAATTATTACTAAACGAATCACCATCGTTAAACACATCGCTTAACAGCCCTAGGTATTCTTTGTCGTCAATCGTTAACCCACAAGCTAATAAACCACTAATTACACCGTGCGCTTCGGCCGGTGATACAAATATTTCGTTTTTTTCTAATAATAATTGGGCTTCTTCGTAATCTGGTAAATCGCTCATTGTCATATCTTCATTTTGCTAGTTAAGGCAATGCTACCACTCGATAAAAAGCAACTCCAATAAATTCTATAATCAAAGCGCTTAAGGTGCACTATTAAACGCTTTAATAGCGGCAGCTATTTACTGCTGCGGTATGACTTTATTAAGCTCAGTATATAAAAAACATATTTATGGCTAAAAAGCACACTCATAAGTAAATAACTAATGATAAGTGCACAATAACCACGCAAACAAAATAATATTTTGCTTTTGGGGTTTAAGCTTTCGATTATGTCTTATATACTGGATTTGTTCCCTGGGGTGCTGGAGCTTGGTTAAGTCCCTGAGCCGATAAATTTTATACCAGGGTTTCTGTTCGTATACTATTGTGCAAGCTCGGCATGTACCGAGAAGCCTACGGTAAACCGCAGATTCCCGCCCTGAAACCTCAAGGTTTCAGGACTGACACCAACACCACACTTTGGGGAACACCTTCTTATTTTTATAATCCCTCTTATTATTTATTTGTCTTTTTTGTTATAACTTTCTAAATTATTTTTATAATCTTTGGCAAAAAAAAGCTGCAAGTAATTCCTTACTTACAGCTAAACTCTAAATGCTTACACTTATTTACTTAAACCAACCCTGAAAACGCTCCATGAGCATATAATTTACCGGTACTAGCAATAAAGTAATGAAGGTGGCGAATATAATTCCAAAGCCTAAGCTCACAGCCATAGGAATTAAAAATTGCGCTTGAGTCGCTTTTTCAAATAATAACGGCATTAATCCTATAAAAGTGGTTAAGCTAGTTAGCATAACTGGGCGAAAACGTGACGCGCCGGCAAGTTTAACTACCTCAATTAATTCAATCCCTTCTGTGCGTTTTTTATTAATATAGTCAACTAATACCAGCGAGTCATTAACCACTACGCCAATTAATGCTAGCATGCCAAGCAAGCTCATAATGGTTAATTCCATTCCCATGATCCAATGCCCTACTACAGCGCCTATCATGCCAAAGGGTATAACACTCATTACTATTAATGGCTGTAAATACGATTTAAACGGTATCGCTAATAGCGCATAAATAATAAAAAATACAAATACTAACGCCCAAGCAAGTGAACCAAACGACTCTCTTTGCTCTTTTGCTTCTCCTTCTAATGCATAATCAACTCCTGGGTATTGCTGCATTAGCTCATCCAAATACTGGGATAAATCAGCTTGGAGTATGGTCATGTTAGTGTTGCTTTTTTCTATATCGGCGGTCACATTTAAAGTACGGTAACGATCGATTCGATTGATAGTAGACGGGCTTTGCCCTGTAATTAAAATAGCCACATGCGATAAAGGCACTGAGCCACCGGCAGGTGTGTTTATGAGTATATTTTGTAAGTCGGCTACCGAGCGTCTTTCATCAATAGGCAAACGTACCATTACGCGCACATCGTCTCGCCCACGTTGGATCCTTTGTACTTGCGAGCCAAAAAACGAGTTACGCACTTGCCCTGCTACATTTACTCTATTTAAACCCAGCGCTAAGCCTTGCTCTGTAAGCTCTATTTGTAACTCTTCTTTACCATCAGACATACTATCGGCAATATCGAATACAGTTGGGTAGGTCGATAAACGCGTTTTAATATGATCTGCCACGTCTTGTAAAACCTTTAACGATGTACCGCTAAGCTGCACATCTATTGGATCTGAACTACGACCTATTTCGGCTCTAAAGGTGAGACTTTCAGCGCCGGGAATAACGCCAATTAATTCGCGCCATTCACTGGCAAGCTCGCGTGAGCCTATATCTGAATCACGTTTTTCAGCTGGGGTAATTTCAAAGCGTACTGCGCCTGAGTTAGATACTCCGCCGCGCCCGCCCGTTGTTGCTAAAATATTTAAAATAACGCTCTCCCCCGTATCAGGGTCACGGTATTTTTCTTGTAATTGCTGCGCCTTTTGCGACATATCAATCACGTACTTATTAGTTACTTCAAACGGCGTGCCAGCAGGCAGGGTTAAGTTTACCCGTACGGTTTCGCTGGGAATACGTGGAAAAAATACAAACTTAGTCCAACCACTGGTGATCATAGTTAAAATAATTAAAAACACGCCAACAAATAAGCTCACCGTTGCCAGTTTATGGCGCAGAGCTAAATTAAGAATAGGTTGATAATATTTTAAAATCGCACTTTCAAAGCCATCAGCAAAACGTTGCTGTAGCAGATCAAACTTTGATTGCTTACCTTTTTGGTGACGTAGCTTTATATATTTTAAATGTGCAGGTAAAACAAATTTAGATTCAATTAAAGAAAACAATAATACCGGAATAACCACCACCGGAATTTGTGCAAATAAAGCCCCGCGTGCACCTTCAATAAAGGCTAATGGCAAAAAGGCCGCTACCGTGGTTAATACACCAAAAGTCACTGGCGTTGCTACTTCTTGGGTACCTAATATGGCAGCTTGTTCGCCCGATTCGGCTGTTTTTAAATGGGTGTAAACGTTCTCTCCGGTGACTATGGCATCATCAACCACAATACCGAGTACTAAAATAAAACCAAACAAGCTCATTACATTAAGCGTTACGCCAAAAATAGGCATAGCAATAAATGCCCCCATGAACGACACCGGAATACCAATAAACACCCAAAATGCGATAGCTGGGCGTAAAAATAAGGTTAGCAGTGCCAGCACTAAAATACCGCCTTGCAAGGCGTTAGTGGTGAGTGTGGCAATACGGCTTTTAACTAGCTCTGAGTCGTCATCCCAATAACTTAATGCAAAACCTTGCGGCAATGAAGGTTGCTGGGCATTTATATAAGCTTTTACTTCATCGGCAACAGTAATTGCACTTTGTGGGCCTATTCGGTATACGTCGATAAAAGCGGCTTGTTTTCCGTTAAAACGTGTACGCACTGGGGTTTCTTCAAAGCCGTCATTAATTGTGGCTATATCACCTAAGCGAATAATAGTACCGTCGCTTTGGTTTTTAACCACTATGCTGGCAAATTCATCTTTTCGGTATGCTTGTCCTTTTGAGCTAATAAGTACATCGCCACCTTGGGTTTTTAAGTTACCCGCAGAAATGTCTGAGCTTGAGTTAGCAACCGCATTAGAAATTTGCGCCAGTGTTAAGTCATATTGGCGCAATGTATCTTGGCTTACTTCAATAGCCAGTTCGTAGTCGCGCACGCCACTTAACTCAACCTGCGTTACACTGGGTAAACGTAATATTTGATCGCGTACTTGCTCTGCATACTCGCGAGTTTCTTTTTCGCCATAATCACTAGATACAGTTACCGCTATAACCTCTCGTTTTCGCTCAGCTAGAGCAACGATGGGTTTTTCAGCATCCCCAGGAAAGGTATTAATAGCATCAACACGGCTTTTTATATCAGCGAGCAACTCTCGAGGATCGTAGCCGCTTTCCACTTCAACAGTGACAGAGCCCGAACCTTCAGATGAGCGGCTAAATATTTGCTTTATACCCTCTAAATCTTGTACAGACTCCTCTATACGTATAGTGACACCTTGCTCAACATCCTCTGGCGTCGCGCCACGTAAACTAACCTGAATGCTGATCATATCGGTTTCAAACGAAGGAAATACTTCGATCGGTATTTTCGTCGAT
Organism: Pseudoalteromonas sp. 20-MNA-CIBAN-0454; assembly: GCF_040308685.1. NCBI lineage: Bacteria > Pseudomonadati > Pseudomonadota > Gammaproteobacteria > Alteromonadales > Pseudoalteromonadaceae > Pseudoalteromonas > Pseudoalteromonas sp. 20-MNA-CIBAN-0454. The sequence goes on from NZ_JBEOOB010000004.1 coordinate 124,629, forward strand.
AAACTAAACAGCCCAGACAGCAACAAAGTTACTAACAATAAATTGGCAGCAACATGGTTTTTGGTAAACCAAGCAATCATGGCTTATCTCCTTGCTTTGCTGCGCGACGTTTTTTTACTAGCTCTGCAACACTAATGCCTTGCTCTTTTGCTTGTTGTGCTAATTGCTCTGCTGTTGGGCGTTGCTTCATACTTTGTGGTTTAGTCGCTTTATTATCTTCGCCTAAAATATTCACTTGTGTACCCGAACTAACTTGGCCCAGTGGCGTAATAACAAGTTTATCACCTGCTTTTAAGCCGGTTTTTATCATTGCAAAAGCGGCATTTTGCCATGCAAGCGTTATATCTTTACGCTTTAATACTCCCTGCTCAACAATATAAACGTAAGACCCCTGATAAATAGTGCTATTTGCAATAATAAGTGCATCAGAAACTGTTTTTCCGGTGATCTGCGCTTTAACGTATTGCCCTATTTTTATTGGGTATTGATTACTTTGTGTTGCTTTATAAGGGTCATTAATTTTAGCAACCACGTAGAGTTGCTGTGCACTTTCATCAATAGCACCTTCGGTACGCGCCAACTGCCCTTGCCATGTTTGCTCACCAACTAAATCAGAGCTAAATTTAATCACGGATCCGGCCTGGTTTTTAGCACCGTCGCGGTACTGCTCAGGTAAATTAATAAAAGGTAGGTCTTTGTTTCTTATTGGCAACCGAATCTCTACGCTGTCTATTGCGTAAATAGTAGCAAGCTGAGTATTGTTGCTAACAACTTGGCCTAAATCTACATTACGACTAAGTACTCGTCCTGCAAAAGGCGCTATTATTTGGGTACGTTCTAAGTTTAACTTGGCTTTTTCAAGTGTTGCTTGCGCCGATAATACTTGTGCTTGTGCTGCAGCTAATTGTGGCTCACGTAGCACCAAGCTACTTGCAGGTTTATCATTACCTAAACGCTGCCAATCTGTAATAGCCTGCTGCCCGCGGGCTTGTTCTTCTAAAAGGCCTTGCTTTGCTGTTAATAAGTTAGCCTGTGCCGATTTAACCTCTGCTTGATAGTCTCTATCGTCGAGTTGGATTAGTACCGCACCTTTTTTAAAAAAACCACCTTCTCTAAAGTCATCGCTTATATTTATAATTAAACCCGATGCTTGAGCAACTAATAAGCTTTGTGTACGTGGTTTTACTGTGCCGTAGCTGTCTACCATCACTTGATAATTTTGCGGCTGCAACATTTGAACTGCTACGTTAATTGATGCTTTTGGTGGTGCACCAAAGCGATTAGCTTCTGGCGGGTTACCTTTAATAAACATGACGATTAAAATAGTGGCAATAATAACCGCGATTGGAATAATAATTTTTGCTATTTTAGTTTTCATTGCTATTACTCTGTAGTTCGGTTGAAGTGTTTGCAAAATCGCCACCAAGGGCAAGGTGTAAATTAACTCGGTTTGCTATCAATTGATTTTTAATACTAATTAAGGAGCTTTGAGCATCGAACGAGCGCCCTTGTGCATCAAGCACTGTAGTGTAGCTAACCAAGCCACTTTGATATTGCTCAAACGATAATTGCTCGGCAGCAAGGGCATTTTCTTGTGCTTCTAGCGTGCTTGTATATTGCGCTTTAAGTGATTGCTGTAGCGTAATCGCATTTTCTACGTCGCTAAAAGCATCGTAAAGTGTTTGTAAATACTGCTGCTCTTGTTTTTGGCTATTTAAACGCGCAATTTCTTCATTCGCTTTTAACCGGCCACCATTAAAAATAGGCGCTGAAATACTGCCAAGTAATGACCATGCTAGGCTAGATGGCGAAAACAAATCGCTTACTCTATCAGTAGTATCACTTAAACTTGCCGTTAAATTTAAACTTGGAAAACGTTGCTTGTGAGCATAAGCCAAGTTTGCATCACTTGCTAAAAGCTGATACCAATTTGCACGTAATGTTGGCTTTCGGGTAATTAACTCTGAGGGTAAACCTAGTGGAATGTCGGTATTGATAACTGGTAGGTCATTATTTGCCGAGATAATTCCTTTTGGATAATCTCCCAATAAACGCTCAAGTACTCTTGCTGTAGTTAATAAGCTAGCTTGCTGAGTAGCAATACGTGAACGCTCATTATTTAGCTCGTTGCGAGCTAAATAAACATCGAGTGCTTCGTTTAATCCTTGACGATAACCTGACTCTATAATATCAAGATTTTGCAAAGCATTGGCTTCTCGGCGCTTATATAAATCAAGTAATTGCTTTGCGGTTACTACATCAAACCAGCCCTTTACTACATCGGCAACTAGCTGTTGTTTGGCTTGTTCAAAGCGCGCCTGTTGCGCTAAGTAGTTTAAATTAGCTTGGCGATTAAAATCTGACAGCTTGCCCCATAAATCAACTTCGTAACCTAAATTCAAGCTCACTGAACTTGCATTATTATAACTAATTGGGCGGTTATTCTTACTGCGGCTAGTACGCGCAGATAAGTCCAAGGTTGGCCACAATGCAGCGCCCGACACAATTAACTGCTGCTTTTGGATCGCCACATCGTAACTACTTTGTAAAAGCTGCTGGTTATTTTTAAGTGCCTGCTCCACAAATTGATTTAACTGTGGATTTTGTAATTGTGTAAGCCATTGCTGTTGTACGTGTAATACCGGCGCAGAGGTTTTTTGTTGCCATTGCTGCGGTACATTACTGGGTGCTTGTTCGCGCTGCTGTGAATTTATATTGCTCGCACAGCCGCTGAGCAGCACAATACTGAGTGCCAATAAAGTTGGCTGGTATTGTTGCCAAATCATAATTAAACCTGAATTACTGCTATTTATAATGTAATTCAAGCACTTTGAACTAAAACGCTCAACTTACTTTACATAACATTACATAATTAGCCATAAACTATCGGATAACTATTTATACTCTATTTCGGTATTAATGATCACTAAGTTCATTAACTGTAAAGTTGAAAGTAACTATAAGCAGGTTTATATAATTAAGGGGTTGGTAAGTAGTGTATGAGCTTAAAATTTTCTGGAACAATTTTAAGCTGTATAGAATGGCCTGCAGGGAAAAATAATACCGTAAAAACAAAAAACCTCACAAGAGTGAGGTTTTTAATAAATGGTGCCTCGACGCGGAATCGAACCACGGACACGAGGATTTTCAATCCTCTGCTCTACCGACTGAGCTATCGAGGCACATAAACTGTGCGAGTTAACTAAATATTCTAAGTTAACTTTATACTAAACTAATTTAGTAAATAAATAGTGCCGACTAACCGAGTCGACGGTAACTTGAACAGACTACTGATTACAGCTTTCTTTTCAAATTACATTATAAATGGTGCCGACTAACCGAGCCGACGGGTAACTTGAACAGACTACTGATTACAGCTTTCTTTCCAAATTACATTATAAATGGTGCCGACTAACCGAGCCGACAGGTAACTTGAACAGACTACTGATTACAGCTTTCTTTCCAAATTACATTATAAATGGTGCCGACTAACCGAGTCGAACGGTTGACCTACTGATTACAAGTCAGTTGCTCTACCAGCTGAGCTAAGTCGGCACACAAAACTGTGTGCTAAGGCACTTTATCAATTTTAAAGATTGATAACTTTTAATAAATGGTGCCTCGACGCGGAATCGAACCACGGACACGAGGATTTTCAATCCTCTGCTCTACCGACTGAGCTATCGAGGCACATAAACTGTGCGAGTTAACTAAATATTCTAAGCTAACTTTATACTAAACTAATTTAGTAAATAAATAGTGCCGATCAACTAAGTCGACAGGTAACTTGAACATATTACTGATTACAGCTTTTCTTTTCAAATTACATTATAAATGGTGCCGACTAACCGAATCGGCGGGTAACTTGAACAGACTACTGATTACAGCTTCCCTTATTCAAATTACATTATAAATGGTGCCGACTAACCGAGTCGAACGGTTGACCTACTGATTACAAGTCAGTTGCTCTACCAGCTGAGCTAAGTCGGCACACAAAACTGTGTGCTAAGGCACGCATAATACTGTTTAATATCTTTGATTTCAAACACTATTATTTAATAATGGTGCCCAGACGCGGAATCGAACCACGGACACGAGGATTTTCAATCCTCTGCTCTACCGACTGAGCTATCTGGGCGTGCGGCGTATTAAACGAGTTTTACCGATACAAGTCAACTTTTTTTTCATTCTTAATAACTGTTTGCACGGTTTTTATGCAACTCGGGACTTTTTTAATTAATACCGCTCATTTATACTACAAACCAGCAAAAAGTAGCATCATAACTTTAACTTAAACTATGCTAATATTATTGTGTATTTTTTACATCGTTCTATTCAAAGTACGGTAAAGGCTTACCGTGTTATTAATATACCAATTAGGAAAAATCCATGCAGAGTAAGTTCTCTTCAGTGATAAAAGGTTTGTTACCTCTTTTTTTATTAAGTAATGTAATTATAACCATACTATTTATAATTGCCTTTTCACTTTATTCTCAAAGTGAAGCAAGTACTAAAAAAAGCACACCGCTTATTGATATTACTTCACTGGCTAACAAGCTAGAAGCACCTCTTGTCGACGCTTTAACCATTTACGGACAAGGTAAAGTGCAAGAGCTGCTTGAACTTACCTCTATATTTAGTGACAATTTTGAATACACGCTCTATCGCTTTAGCGCTACAGCACAAACTGAGCTAGTGTATAGCACTAACAAACCTGCAATTGCTGCTATTAAACTTAACGAGCACTTAGTTGATCAAGGTGTACTGCATAATGTTTTAACGCTTAACGATCAACCTATTGGCGAGCTTATTTTAAAGCAAAAAAAATCCCCACCTACATTAACTAAACAAACGTCATTATTGAGCGCCTATTTTATGGCTTGTATAGCGGTTATTACATTATTTGTATTAGCGCTGCTATTAAATCAATATATTAATAACCGTTTACGTAAGAGTACGGGCTTACTCAGCGAAGAATTACAGGCTATAACTGATAGCAGTAATTTTAACAGCACTGTAAATGAACAGTTAGGCAATGGCTTGAATGTGATTGCACTAAATATTAATTTTTTATTAAAAAAAGTACAGGCAGCTTTATCTGAGAATGAAAAAACTCAAAAAGAATTACAAAAACTGCAAAACAATCTCGAAATTGAAGTGCAAACTCGAACCCTTGCACTTGAAAAAGAAACTTTAAATGCGCAAAAAGCGAGTGAAACTAAAACAACCTTTTTAGCGACTATGAGCCATGAAATTAGAACCCCTATGAATGGCGTTATAGGGACTATAGATTTACTGCGCCAAACAAATTTAGACGGCTCACAATATCGTCTTAGTACTATTATTCGTGAATCTGCATTTTCTTTACTGAGTATTTTGGACGACATTTTAGATTTTTCTAAAATTGAAGCTGGTAAACTTAATATTGACCCTATCCCATTTTCTGTCACCGATACGATTGAAGAGGTGGTGCGCGTACTTTCTTCTATAGCCAAGCACCGCGACCTCGATTTAAACCTATCAATTGCTCCTGATATCCCTATTAACCTTATTGGTGATAACACTCGAGTACGTCAGATACTATATAACCTATGCAGTAATGCGATTAAGTTTACGAGTACAACTGAGTCGCATAAGGGGCAGGTTAATATATCTGTAGAGGTAGCTCACAACACTGCAGAGCACTTCACTTTACGTTTTTGTGTAACCGATAATGGTAAAGGCATGAGCCAAGCGCAATTAAGAGAAATATTTAATCCGTTTATTCAAGCGGAAAGCTCAATAACCAGAGAATACGGTGGAACCGGCCTTGGCTTGTCAATTTGTAAAAGTTTAACCGAGTTAATGTTAGGTACTATATCGGTTAATAGTAATATTGGTATAGGCAGTGAGTTCACTGTAGAACTGCCATTTAGTACCTCAGGAAAAATTAAGTTCGCACATAAAAATAGCTTAGATGGCAGGCATATTGTTGTAGTAAGCAATAATGTTGACCGTGAAAAAGTAATCTATCGTTATTTATCATTTATGGGCGCTAAAATAACCTATGTGCATAACGAGCAAGAAATTGAGTCTCTGCACGATGCTAAAGATATCATTTGGGTTGTTGATGGTATTGATAATATGGACAGCATAAATGCATTTTTAAGGCGTTTACTTTACTCTTTAGAGGATAATAATCAGCAGGTTGTCGTTTTAAGCAAGCTAGATGATGCAGCTATTAATCATAAAAATATTTTTTATATTAACGCAACGCCATTATGTAAGTCTAACTTTATGCTATCAATACTTGTAGCTGCAGGTTTACATCAGCCTAAGCACATTAAAAAAAACATAGCATACGATAACCATTTAACTACAGAGCAAGCTTTAGCCGCTAACAAGCTTATTTTGTTAGTTGAAGATAACATTTTGAATCAGCAAGTTATAACTGATCAACTGCACATCTTAGGTTACGGTGTTGAAGTAGCTAATAACGGTGAGGAAGGGATTAATATGTGGCGAAAAGGTAACTATTCGCTCATTTTAACCGATTTACATATGCCGATAATGTCGGGCTGCGATATGGTCGAAAAAATCCGCAATGAGGCCGAAATGCTAGGTTCGGTTATTTCACAGCCTTATATAATAGCCGTGACAGCCAACTCTTTAAAAGGTGAAAAAGAACGCTGTTTAGCTGTTGGTATTAACGACTTTATTACTAAGCCGGTTGAGCTTAACGTTTTAGAAAATACACTAATACGCTGGAATGAAAAAAGTAATCACAAGAGCATAGACATACCACATCAAAAGCCAGCAATGCCAATAGATATGGATTCAGTAGCTAAATACATTAATGGCGATGACGCGAAGAAAATACGTTTTTTTAAAATGTATTTAGAGCAAAGCCAAGAGCTAATAAAGTCGATTAACTTTGGTGTTATGCAAAGCAACGTTAATGAGATTCTTGAGGGGTGTCATCAATTAAAGTCTATATCTAAAACCATTGGGGCGCATCGCGTCGCTGAACTGGCCGTCGTGTTTGAAGAGCAATGTAAAACAGATGAACTAAACAGCGATAAGTTAATTGATTTAAGAGATCAATTAGAAATTGAATATTCTAAAGCTGCTCAATTTTTAAAAGAGCAAATTAAAAGTGCCGAGCAGCAAGAACAACCGAGTTAATTAATTTAGGTATAAAAAAAGGGCTATTTAGCCCTTTTTTTATACCACATAACAATTACTTTTCTGGTGGTTTGTAGCCTTCAATTTCTACTTCTTTGTTTTCAAACAAAAAACCAACCATTTGCTGCTCTAAAAAGCTACGATGCTCTGGGTCCATCATATTTAAATGCTTTTCGTTAATCAGCATTGTTTGCTTGTGCTGCCACTGCGCCCAAGCCTCTTTAGAGATATTGTTAAAGATTTTTTCGCCTATTTCGCCAGGATATAATTGAAATCCAAGCCCTTCAGCTTCTTTTTGTAACTTTTGACAAAATACTGTACGTGCCATAATTAATTCTCTTTAGCGATAGTTATAAACAAGTCTAACCTATTGGTGCAATTTGTTTAACCAACTTTTTAGTTGGTGCTGCTAAACCCACCTCAATTGACTGATCTAGTGGGTACCAAACTAATTGTCGGTCGTTAATTACATCTGGAACTTGTACTACATTTAGCACATGTGGATTAATAGTAAGTTCAAAGTGCGAAAATATATGGGTAAAGGGTTCAAGCGCCACTAAGTCAGCTGTTAGCCCTTGCTGCGCTATAAACACCTCTAGTTCGCTCAACTCATTAAACTCAAAAAAGCCAAACAACCCGCCCCATATTCCTGAGTTAGGCCGTTTTTCCATGAGCACTTTATCATCATGTTTAATAATTAACTGATGGCAGCTTTTTTTCGGCACTGCTTTTTTAGGTTTTGAGTGTGGGAATGTTTTTACCTGCTGCGTTTTAAATGCACCACAGCGGCTACTTAACGGACATGCAGGGCAGTCAAAACGACTACGCGAACATAAGCTCGAGCCTAAATCCATCATAGCTTGATTAAACTCGGTTACGTTATTTTTAGGCGTTAGCTGCTCGCTCAAATGCCAAAGTTGGCTTTCGACTTTTTTAACACCATACCAGCCTTCAACCATAAAAAAACGGGCTAATACTCGCTTAACATTACCATCGAGTATGGGGTGATGCTGCCCAAGTGAAAGTGATAACACTGCACCGGCTGTAGAGCGCCCTATTCCGGGTAAATCAATAACCTCTTCAAGCGTTGTAGGAAACTGCCCCTGATACTTGTCACGAACTATTTTAGCTGTTTTATGTAAGTTACGTGCCCTTGCGTAATACCCTAAACCAGTCCAGTGATGCAGCACCTGATCTTCATCGGCGTTAGCTAAAGCAATAATATCGGGAAAGCTTTGCATAAACCTTTCAAAATAAGGGATAACGGTCACTACTTGAGTTTGTTGTAACATCACTTCAGACACCCATACTTTATAGGGTGTTTTTGTTAACTGCCACGGCAGCGTTTTTCTACCATGAAGGTGATACCAATCAACCACTTGGTTAGAAAACCAATCAGACTGCTGTTTATTTAAATCCAAAATAGTTTACTTTTTACGTATGCTCAATGGCGGCTCAGTTTATTGCAGTTAGTGAAAAGATCAAGCTATAGCGCCTCTATACACCTAGTAAAATCAGCTAGAGCTTGTTATCCATGGCTTGGTCAGGGATAATACGCAACCATTTTTTAAACCAGTTATTTTTGTCAGGCCAATAATATGAGTGAATCAAGTAACACTAATCTTGAGCAAGCAAAGCAAGAAGGTAAGTATATCCGCACTATTCGTAGTTTTGTAAAGCGCGAAGGTCGTTTAACCAAAGGCCAAGCTGCCGCTATCGAAAAATGCTGGCCAATAATGGGCTTAGAGCATAAAAATGGCATGCTTGATTTAAGCGAAGTTTTTGGCAATAACAATGATGTAGTGCTAGAAATTGGTTTTGGTATGGGCAAATCACTGGTTGAAATGGCAAAAAATGCCCCGCATTTAAACTTTATTGGCATAGAAGTACACCGCCCAGGCGTTGGTGCTTGTTTAATGGATGCTGATGAAGCGGGTATTACTAATCTGCGTATTTTTGAACACGATGCGGTTGAAGTTTTAGCCGATTGTATAGCAGATGAAAGTTTAACAACCTTACAATTGTTTTTCCCTGATCCTTGGCATAAAAAGCGTCACCATAAACGCCGTATTGTACAAGGCGAGTTTGTTGAAAAATTACGTTCACAGTTAAAAATGGGCGGTGTTTTTCATATGGCTACCGACTGGGAAAATTATGCTGAGCATATGCTTGAAGTAATGCAAGCTGCGCCTGGCTTTAAAAACCAGTCAGCAACAAACGACTACGTACCACGCCCTGATTTACGCCCGTTAACCAAGTTTGAGCAACGCGGCCATCGTTTAGGTCATGGTGTGTGGGACTTAATGTTTGAACGCACTAAGTAATCTGTATTTCGGATAATAAATACCTTAACCAACATTTAGGTTAAGTACATAACTCTGTAAATTATATAATCTGTAAGGTAAAGCCATTTATGAGCGTATTAACCAATCCAAGCCTACTGTTACTTCGCAATAGCGAAAAGTTAGTTGGGAAATCTATATTGGTGGTCAACTTTGTTCAAGATGGCTTTTTAGCCGAGCTTAAAAAGCGCAACCCTGAGAGTAAAATAACCGCCTTTAGCTACAATCATGCTAATGGCGAATTTGCCAAAAACACACCCGGCGTTGATGTATGTGTAAACCACTGTATTAGCGGTAACGACTTTGATTTAGTGATTCTTTACTATCCAAAATCAAAACCTGAAGTTCTTATGGCGCTTGATAATATACGCGCAGTAATTACAGCAGATGCTGAGTTACTGGTGGTTGGCGAAAATAAGAGTGGTGTTAAATCAATAGAAAAACAGCTTACTGATAAAGCTAATTTTAGTAATAAAATAGACTCAGCAAAGCACTGTGTTTTATATTCATTTGCAGAGCTTAAACAACTTAGTCAGTTTAATATTAGCGATTATCATAAGCCATTTACGGTCAGTGTGGCCGATAGCGAATTTACCGCTATCAGTATTCCTGGGGTATTTAATCACGGTAATTTAGATGTTGGCACTAAAATATTGCTTGAAAACGCTCCGTTTATTAAGCAAGGTACTGTGCTCGATTTTGGTTGTGGCGCTGGCTTAATTGCAACTTATTTAGGGCTGCAAAATCCGGCATTGAGCTTTGTTTGTAGTGATGTGAGCGCTTTGGCAATCTATGCAACAACGCAAACCCTTAAGCTTAATAACATTAAAGGCGAAGCCCTCTTAAGTGATGGACTTACTAACATTACAGGTAAGTTCGATCTTATTATTAGTAACCCACCTTTTCATACCGGTATTGCAACCGACTACACAGTGGCTGAAACCTTTTTAGCCAATGCTAAACAGCACCTAACTAAAGCAGGTAAGTTGAATATTGTTGCTAATAGCTTTTTAAAATACCCGCCAATTTTAGAAGCACAATTTGATAACTATCACACCGTGTTTAAAAATAATAAGTTTGCCGTTTACAGCAGTTAATAATGCTCATGTTTGAGCACCTCACGTGCTCAAACTTATTTATAAAATTAATTACCCTCCTGAATTTTTACCGCTTAGCAATAATAGTCAAAATATTGAGGGGAATAGTAAAATCAAGTATTTGACCTTTTTATAACAAATAAATAAGGGTAGGGTACGAGAACTATTTCAAGCCGTCTATCTGCTGGCAAACCTGTTAAGTAATATCCAAGTAAACTCTGAGCGTAAAACAGCTTTTATAGTTAAAGTAAAAACGACACTCACCAACAACACCACAGCTTAAATAACGTACTGATTAATTATAAGCATGCTCTTGAATTTTAACTTTATGACCTCATTAATAGAGCATTCGTTATTCAACTATATTATTTAGTGAATTAACTGCTTAAAGTTAAATATTTTCTGAACTTTAATGCTTTTAAGATATCACATACATTGATGAAAGGTTGGAAAGTGATATAATTTCGTTTTGAATTAGTCTGATTATTTTAAGTATCTTTACCTGATTGATGGATGTATCAATTACTAAAGGGAAATGGCTTTGACTTTAATAATTCAAAATATGCATCCAATTTTAAAGATCAATTAAACAGTAGCTTTACTCTATACCTTTTAAGTAGGCTGTGCGGATCCTGCTGTTTTTCTCTAATTGTTTTTACTTGTTAACAATTAGATATAATCCTATACTCTTTTAGTAATCGGTTTATAAAACTATACCGGTTTTTTTTATAAATAAAACACACCAAAAGGTTAATTAAAAATGCAAACGCCAGTCATTCTGATAGTAGAGGATGAAGACGTAACTAGACTAAACCTCGTTAGTTTATTTGAAGCTGAAGGTTACAAAGTTATTGAAGCCATTGATGGCGATGACATGCATGATAAGCTTACAAATAATGACGACGTCAATCTTGTAGTTATGGATATCAATCTACCGGGTAAAAACGGGCTAATTTTAGCACGTGAGTTACGCCAAAAACGCAAAGTCGGTCTTATTTTCTTAACAGGCCGTGACAATGATGTAGATCGTATTTTAGGCCTAGAAATTGGTGCTGATGACTATATTACTAAACCGTTTAATCCTCGCGAATTAACTATTCGTGCGCGTAATTTAATTACTCGTACTGCCCTAGGTGGTGAAGAGTCTGCACTTGAAACAAATGGTGTAATTACGTTTAACGGTTGGGAACTTGACGAAAACAGTCGCTGTCTTACTTCTCCAGGTGGAGACGCAAAACGTCTACCTAAAGGCGAATACAGAGCACTGCGTTTAATGCTTGACTCTCCAGGTCGTATTTTTAGCCGTGAGCAATTAATTAAACACATGACTGGCCGTGAGCTACGTGCAAACGATAGAACAGTTGATGTTACAATTCGTCGTATTCGTAAGCACTTTGAAAGCGACAACTCAACAACTGAGTTGATCAGCACCATTCATGGTGAAGGTTATCGCTTCATTGGTAAAATCGACAGCTAATTAGTTACTCTAATTGCTGTAAGAATAAATGAAGGGCATGTTGTCCTTCATTTATTTTGTCTGCTAAAACATCTAACCACTGCTTTAATACCTCGTCAGATTCATCCAGCGCACCATACTCCATTACTTTTGCATGTAATTGCACATCATTTAAGCCTACAGATCCCGCAGCACCTTTAAGCTTATGTGCAACTGATTTATATTCTTCTCTGTCGCCTGAGTTTAACGAGGTAAGTAACTCTTGCTGATACTGGGGATTGAGTTTTTCAAATAACTGACTACTGCGTTTAAACACCACCAAACCCATTGAGTTTACAAAGTCTTCTATAGTTTCAACATCAAGTAAATGTGCATTAATGTCAGCAAGCGCTGCTGCACTTACTTTTAATTGTGGCTCATTACTTTTTGTTTGTTTTATACCAAATAAATCAGCTAATATTTTATCTAGTTTTACCGTATTGATAGGCTTAGCGAGCGCTCCTTGGATTGAAATCCCCTCTAGCTCTTGCTCTGCACTGCGCACATTTGCGGTAAGCGCTACAATAGGTAATTTATCAAAATGGCTATCGGCTCTTATTTGCCTTGCTACTTCATCACCGTTTATATCGGGTAACTGCATATCAAGTAAGATCAAATCTAAATCGTCTTCAGTTTCTACAAAAGACAATGCATCTTCGCCGGTCTCAGCCCAAATAACTTCATGACCACGCTGTTCAAGTAAGTTAGTCGCAATTTCGGCATTTAACGGCACATCTTCTACTAACAGTATATTTAAGCTGCGTCCTACATAACTATTCTCAGTGGGTGCGCTACATAAAATTAACGGTATTTCTACTATAAAGCAGCTCCCCTCGCCTTCGGTACTATTAACCGAAATAATCCCCTGCATTGCATCAACTAAGGCTTTGGTTACTGCTAAGCCAATGCCAGAACCAATAGCATTGGTGCCTTTAAGATCTGGCGCTTTATAATACATATCAAAAATACGAGAGAGCTGTTCGGCTGGTATGCCTTCTCCGGTGTCTGATATTTTCATGGTAAGCCAAGGGCCATCATCTCGATTTTCACGAATACAGGTGAGGGTTACACTGCCCTTATGAGTAAATTTAACCGCATTATTTATTAAGTTCCAAACAACCTGGCGAAGTCGGGTTGGATCTAGTTGCGCATAAATATCTAGCATGCCTAAGCGTTTAATATCAAAAGAAAGATCTTTTTGTTCAGCAATTAGGCCTGCAAAGTTAACCACATCATTAATAAAGTCAGATACGTTTATAGCATTAGTTGCAATATCTAACTGCTCTCTGTCTATTTTGTCTAAATCTATAATGTCGTTAAATATATTACCTAGTGTTTCGGCACTCGAAAACACCGTATTACACCAACTACGCTGCTGTTTATTAAGCTCTGTATCTAGCAACATACGTGTTAAACCAACAATGCCATTAAGTGGTGTACGCAACTCATGGCTCAAAGTGGCAATAAACTTACCTTTATCTTTGTAGGCTGTTTCAAGTGCTTCTGCAGCCTCTTTACGACTCGTAATATCACGGCCAAATGCAAGTAAACCTATGTACTCACCTTTATCGTTAATAAATGGCAATTTACGTAATTCAAACCAACGCGTTTCGCCGCCCACATCGTATTGAACATCTATAGTTAATGCTTGATGAGTTTGCTCTACCTGTTTATCGGTTTTTAAAACTTCAGATAAAAATTGATTAGGAAATATTTGTTCAGCACTCTTACCGATTAATTCGTCACTGGTTTTACCCATTACTTCTTCAAACATTTTATTACAGCCAGCAAACACACCGTTGTTGTCGCGGTAATAAAATAAATCGGGGGAGGAGTCTACTATTGAGCGCTGTAGCATACTTTGCTGGGCAAGCTCTTGTTGTGTTTTTTTACGCTCAGCAATTTCTTTTCTTAGCTCTTCTATTGCCCGGTGCTTGGCATGAAACGCCATTTTACGCTCATCAATTTCTACATTTAAGCGATTTATATTATCTTTTAATGTTTGATTGAGTAGCTTTTCTTGTTTTGTCGCACTGTCTAAATATGCATAGGAGGCATCTAGTTGCCTGATTGAATTTATTAGCACGCTTATAACCAGAGGCGATACCACAGAGGTAAAAAATACCACTGCCAATATATCAACAAGATTAACTTCTCCAACGGCAACATAATAAAACATACTTGATAAAACAAGCGAAACTGCCAATAACAAAGCATAGCAAATGGCTGCAGTTTTAAACTCACCAAACCGAGTTATTAAACTAGAAAGAACTCGAGCCCAAGGGCTCAAAGAAGAATCGGTCATATATCAGTGTTTCTCTTAGCTTAATTACAAAAAGGTTTAAATTGCATGTTATGGTTAATTTTAGCATTTTCTATCAGCTATTTTCAGGTTGTGCGATAAAAACTCTAATATTTATTGTTTGAATCATTAGCTGGCTACAACTCATCATTCCAGCAATAAATTATTTAGTGTAAAATGCGGCGCTTTATTATTGCTAATAACGAGTAACACACCATGCAAACTAATATGCCCGATATAGCTAACACGGCTCCCGCCTTACAAACTGGTACATTAGACTGGGTGGGAATGGGTGAAATTGAACTGCCATTTATTTTTGAGTCGCATGGCATAACGCCAGTTACTGTTAATGCTAAAGCCCGTGCTTTTGTAAACTTACACAAAGAAGATGCAAAAGGCATTCATATGTCGCGCTTATTTTTAGCGCTCGACACGCTCTCTACTGAGCAGCAAGTTAATCCTCAAACATTGGCTCAAGCGCTCGATTTTTTTATTAGTAGCCACGAAGGCTTAAGTGATAAAGCACTTATAGAATTTAAGTTTGAATTACCACTGCGCCGTAAATCGTTATTAAGCGGCAAGGCTGGCTGGAAAAGCTACCCCGTTATATTAACCAGCACAATTGAACAAGGTGTTATTAATTACGAGCTAAGTGTTGATGTAACCTATTCATCAACTTGCCCATGTTCAGCGGCACTTGCGCGTCAGCTGATACAAAATGCATTTGCCGAAAAATTCAGTCAAGAAACCCTCTGTCAAAAAGAAGCACTAGAATGGCTAGGTACTACGCAAGGTATTGTAGCCACCCCACACTCGCAGCGCTCAATTGCTAATGTAAAAGTAAAGCTCGACAGTAATATTACTCAATTTGACGTAGTTAATTTAATTAACACGATTGAAGATGAATTAAAAACGCCAGTACAAGCGGCAGTGAAACGTGAAGATGAACAAGAGTTTGCCCGCCTAAATGGTCAAAATTTAATGTTTTGTGAAGATGCTGCTCGTAAAATTAAAGCGCTACTAGAAACACAGCAATACAGTGATTACTGGTTACAAATAAATCATTACGAATCGCTGCATGCGCACGACGCACTCGCTATTGCAGTTAAAGGCGTTGCTGGCGGTTATAGAGCTTAAGTTCTTATTTTGCAGTGTTCAATATCCATACGGAAACATACTACTTAACTAACTAATTTAGGCACGTTAATTGCTTTACTTAAGCAGTGTCAATTTGTTGTTATGGAGTTACCGTATGGAATTCGCTTTATTATCAATTTTAGTATTAGTTGTTGGGGCCTCTGTTGTTGCGTCAAAGTTTAACGATGATGGCGGAAACCCTTATCCTTTTACCCGCAAGCAAAATGTATTTACTCAAGTAGAAAGTGCTTTTTTAAATTTATTAGAACGCGCAGTGGGCGATCAGTATAAAATTGTTAGTCGTGTAAAACTAATCGACGTGATTGATTGCAAACAAGGTTTATCGGCAAAGTCTAAGCGTGCAGCAATGGCTAAAGCTAAAAATAAACAGCTTGATTTTGTGCTAGTCGATAAAGAAAAAATGACCATAGTGGCAGCCGTAGACTTAGTAAACAATGCCAATAAAGATGGCCATAAAGCACAACGCGACTGGTTTGTTAATGGCGCATTAGAGGCCGCTGGCATCCCGCATATTCGTATGAAAGTAAAATCAGGCTATCGCCCAAGTGAAGTACGCGACGCTATTATGTTTAAACTTGGCAAACCTGCGGCTACGCAAACAGCTCGCCCTATTCGTACCCGAGTTCAAAAACCAGCGGTACTATCACCTTCTCAAGCTAAAGCGCACTCTACAGCACTAGCCGAAATTTAAAGCAAATAACATAATAAAAAGCGAGCAAAGTAAAACTGCTCGCTTTTTTGTTTTTTAGCGCTAACTTCACGTATAATCAGCGCATTCAAACTCAGGAACTTAACACTATGAATGTTGGTATTATTGGCGCAATGGAGCCAGAAGTTAAAATTTTGCGCGAAGCAATGCAAAATCCACAAACTTTAACTAAAGCTGGTTTTACTTTTTATACCGGTGAATTAGCAGGTAACACAGTAACATTGGTTCAATCTGGTATTGGTAAAGTAGCATCAACTATTGCAACTACATTACTTATTGACAACTTCGCCCCTGATTGCGTAATTAACACCGGCTCTGCCGGCGGCTTTGATCCGTCATTAAATGTGGGCGATGTAGTTATTTCGTCAGAAGTTCGTCATCATGATGTTGATGTAACTGCCTTTGGTTACGAAATAGGTCAAGTACCACAAATGCCAGCAGGTTTTGCAGCACACCCTAAATTAGTGGCTGCTGCAGAGCAAACTATTGCGCAAATTAGTGACGTAAAAACCTTAGTTGGTTTAATTTGTACCGGCGACATATTTATGTGTGACCCAATACGCATTGAAAAAGCCCGTAGCGACTTTCCTACAATGCTTGCAGTAGAAATGGAAGGGGCATCAATTGCGCAAACCTGTCATACACTTAATACACCGTTTGTGGTTATTCGCTCGATGTCAGATATTGCCGGCAAAGAGTCGCCGCAGTCGTTTGAAGAATACCTAGAAACAGCATCAATCAATTCATCTAAAATGGTAGTGGCGTTACTTGAAAAGCTAACGGCAGTTTCACTGTAAATGCTCAGCAATATGGTTCAAAATCACTTGGACTTTATTGTGTTTATAATGGCGCTCCTTGCTGAGCGCTTTTTACCACTTGTTAGTTGGTATCATCCTAACACTGCTTTAACGGCTACTTTTAGCGCTATTGGTAAGCGTATTTATAAAGTAGCAGAACCCAATAGCTATCAATATTTAGCCGCAACCCTTGCCAGTACACTTATTTTAAGTGTGGTACTTATTATTATTGTATTACTACTGGAATTTGCATTTTACCCTGAATTACTCGCCGGGCTTATTTTATATTTATGCCTTGAGAGTAAAGCTATTGATAAAAAAGCACTACGCATTGCTAAGCTTACCAAACAAAACCAAAAATCTGCCGCCCGTGAGCTATTAAAGCCATTAGTAGCCCGAGACGTTACTAAACTCTCTGGTGCAGGCATAATTAAAGCCTTAATAGAGAGCCTAATATTACGTACAGCAAGATATTACTTTGTGGTGATATTTGTTTTTTTAGTACTTGGCCCTATTGCAGCGCTTGCCTATCGATTACTTACTTTAATTGAGCAGGCATGGCGCAGTAACATTAAACCCAACAGCCCTTTTTTAAAGCCGCTTAAAGTTACCTTGTTTATTATTGAATTTATTCCTATGCGCTTATTGGCACTGACTATTGCAGCCAGTAAAGCGAGCAAGCTAAGCATGCATTATATAAAGCATTATGGCAGGCACTTTTATCAAACTAATACAGGATGGCTTTTAAGCACTTGCTCTGCATCATTAGGCGTACAGCTAGGCGGGCCTGCAGTGTATTTTGGCGAACGTTTTAACAAAATGCGTATTGGCACCGAACGCCTTCCTATTGCTGAGGACGTGCCGGTTATTATTAATAGACTAAATCAAGCGCGGGTATTTTGGTTACTGGTCGTTGTTTGCATAGAAATACTAAAAAGTATTTAGCTAAGGGCGAGTGACACACCTATTATTGTGAACACTAAAATATAAGCACAAAAAAACCAGCCGTGGCTGGTTTTTAGCGTTTTACCGTTTAGCTTTACGCTACAGTAATATTTGCAAACTTACGCTTACCTACTTGGTAAATAGCCGTACTGCCTTTTGCTATTTCAAGTTTAGTGTCTGTAATTTTATCTTCGCCGTTGAGCTTAACTGCACCTTGCTTAATCATGCGCATTGCTTCTGATGTACTAGCAACTAAGTTAGCTTCTTTAAGCAAGTTAGCAATTAAAATGCTGTCTTGCTCAATGGTTACTGTTAGTTCAGGTATTTCATCCGGCAGAGCTTTTTTCTGAAAGCGCTGAATAAAGTCATCATGAGCTGCTTGTGCATCGGCTTCACTATGAAAGCGCGCAATAAGCTCTTTTGCTAACTCAATTTTAATATCACGAGGATTTGTACCTTGCTCTACACGCTCTTTTTGCGCGTTAATACCAGCAATCGACAGCCCGCTTAATAAGTCGTAGTAACGCCACATTAGCACATCACTAATCGACATTATTTTACCAAACATATCGTTAGGCGCATCGGTAATACCTATATAGTTACCCAACGATTTAGACATTTTTTGCACCCCATCGGTGCCCTCTAATAACGGCGTCATTATTACTGTTTGTGGTTTTTGGCCTTCGTCTTTTTGTAGCTCACGACCCATTAGCAGGTTAAAGCGCTGATCAGTACCACCGAGCTCTACATCAGCCTCAAGTGCAACCGAATCCCAACCTTGTACTAACGGATATAAAAACTCATGAATAGCAATAGACTGGCCACTAGCGTAACGCTTTTTAAAATCATCACGCTCTAACATACGCGCAACGGTTTGGCGTGCTGCAAGTTTGATCATTCCAGCTGCGCCTAAATTTTCCATCCAGGTAGAATTAAATGCGACCGTGGTTTTTGCCGGATCAAGAATTTTAAATACTTGCTCTTTATAAGTCTCAGCATTAGCAAGCACGTCTTCGCGAGTAAGCGGCTTACGCGTTACGTTTTTACCTGTTGGGTCGCCAATCATACCGGTAAAGTCACCAATTAAAAATACAACCTCATGACCTAAGTCCTGAAAGGTTTTCATTTTATTAATAAGTACCGTGTGACCTAAGTGTAAATCAGGCGCGGTTGGATCAAAGCCCGCTTTAATTTTTAGTTTTTTTCCAGATTTTAATTTTTCAACTAACTCATCTTCAATTAATATCTCTTCTGTACCGCGTTTTATCTCTGCAAGAGCGGTTTGTAAATCCACTGTGTGTTACTCCAAAAAATTCTGTTAACGAAGGGGTTAATTATTAATATGCTCGCGGCTTATTACTAGATAAGTAGCACTTTTAGAGTCAATAAACCTATGTAACTAAGATAGCAAATTATTACCTAATTAAAACAACTTTTTAAACGATAGCGTCACTAAATAAGGCAAAGCGGCATAAGTTGCATAAACGAGTAAAGATAACTGTTTGCAACACTTTAAAAACAGCACAAACAGCTGCAGCTTTGGTTTTTAAATTACTAACGTGATGATGCATCATTGTTTTATTATTTTGCTCAAAAATACCGCGGTTTAGCCCTAGTTCTAGATTAATAAAACACCTAGATCATAAGCTGCTTTAATACTAAGATGCCTATAAGCCCTGTGATTTTAGCTTAATTTAGCATTAGTTTAAATCTACAAAATACTAGTATTCGTACATTATTCGTTATATCCTGCAAGATAATCTATTAATTTTCTTGACAGCAGAAAAAGGCACGTTATGGTTCACGTGGTTCACACGCTCCCCAAAAAACACAAATTGCTTATTTTAGGCTTAGTTTCTGCTATTGCTGGCTTAGCTTTTCTTCCTTCTGAAAAAGCCACTGCATCCAAAGACAATAGTGAAAACACGCTAGAAATTGGCAAGCGCTATGAGTTACAAGTTAAAGTTGATGACAACGAAAAATTAACTGCGTTAAACTCAGAGCAAGCAGCAGACAAGCTGCCAGAATACGACTTTGTTGATCACCAAGTAAAAAATGGAGATAACTTAGCTATTATTTTTAAACGTGCTGGCTTTTCAGCTCAAACGTTACATAAATTAATTAACACTAACGCAGAAACTCGCAAACTTACTAAAATTCACCCGGGTGAAACACTAAGTTTTGCCACCGCAAAAGATGGCGATTTAGCACAGCTGCGTTACGTTATTTCAAAAACAGATACTTTATTTGTTACCTTAAACGATGAAGGGCAATACGACACTTCAATCGATAGTAAAGAAATAGAAACACTAACTAAAACAGTAGGCGGCGAAATTTCTAGTAGCTTTTGGACTTCAGCAATAGCTGCAGGTTTAAGCGAGCGCCAAATAATGAACTTTGCCGATATATTTGGTTGGGATGTAGATTTTGCTAACGATATTCGCAAAGGCGATGGGTTTGGTTTAATTTATGAATCTCACTATGTAGATGGTGAGTTTATTGGTACTGGTAAAATTATTGCTGCTGAATTTGTTAACCAAGGCCAGCGCTATGCTGCAATTCGCCACACTGACGGTAGTTTTTATACTCCTGAAGGGCGCAGCATGAAAAAAGCATTTTTACGTGCACCAGTTAGCTTTAAATATATAAGCTCAAGCTTTAACCCGCGACGTTTACACCCAGTAACGGGGCAAGTTAGAGCGCATCGCGGTATAGACTTTGCGGCGCGCACTGGCACGCCGGTAGTTGCCTCTGGTAATGGTAAAGTTATTAAATCGGGTTACAGTAAATATAATGGTAACTATGTATTTATTAGCCATGGCACACAGTACGTAACTAAGTACTTGCACCTTAATAAACGCCTAGTAAAAACAGGGCAAAAAATTAAGCAAGGTGAGCAACTCGGTACTGTTGGCTCTACTGGTCGTGTGACCGGTGCCCACTTACACTATGAATTTTTAGTTAATGGTGTTCATCGTAATCCTAAAACCGTTAAATTGCCTAAGTCAGAGCCGCTGCCACGTGCAGAGCTTGCCAAGTTTAAGCCTATTGCTGATAACTTTATTGCCCAGTTAGAGCGCAACCGCGAACTACAGTTAGCACTTAAGTAACATTAAATCATTATTAAAAAAGCCTTTGCTAGGTAACTTGCAAAGGCTTTTTTGTACCTATAATTTTTTTGCCTATGAATAATAGACTGACACACTAATTCATTAATACATAAATTAGCTGTACCACTAACGATACCATTACCAGTGGCCATATATACTTACTGTATTTTTTAGCGCCATCTAAGCCTATTTTACTTTGATACTTTTCTAATAACGGAATTAATATTAACAATGCGACAAACAAGCTAATTAAAATAACGAATATATTCATAGTAATACCTTAAGTGGGGGTCTAAATTAGGGTAACTCGTGCCCTTTGGCGCTGACATATAATGCATACCAATGCTCTCGGGTTAATTCTATATTTACAGCGCTGCACGATGCAGCCAGTCGCTTAGCATTAGTTGTGCCTATTACCGGTTGAATTAATGCCGGATGGCGCAGTAACCAAGCCAATACAATAGCCTCGGCAGACGTGCTATAAAGTGCTGCTAACTTATTAACTAATATAGCGGTATTAATATCTGCAGGTGATGCATTTTGCAGCTGTTTTCCTGAATATAATCCTTGGCATAAGCTACCCCAGCTTTGAATTTGTATTTCCTGCTCGGTGCAATATTCTATAAAGCCGGGAGTAAAGTTAATGTCTTTGCCATCGCGGTTACCGACATATACCCCCTCATCAACCCAGGCTGATTGCTTTAAGCTTGCTTCAATTTGGTTGGCAACTATGGGCATATCAAGGGCTGTTTGTAAAAACTGTATTTGTTGCTGCGACATATTAGACACCGCAAAATGACGTACTTTGCCACTTTCTTTTAAGCGACTAAATACCTGAGCTACTTCTTCAACTTGTATCAAAGGGTCGGGTCTGTGCAGCATAAGTACATCTAAATAATCAGTATTTAACCGCTTAAGAGAGCCCTCTACTGATTGCTCAATCCATTGCTTTGATAAGTCGTAGCGCTTTGGCCCTTGCTCATCGGCAAAACGAATTCCGCACTTTGACTGGATATAAATTTGCTCTCTCAGCTCTGGGCGCTGCTTAAGGACTTGGCCAAACACCTGCTCAGCTTTACCAAATGTATAAATATCGGCGTGATCAAAAAGATTAATGCCACCGGCTATTGCTGTATCTATACAAACATGTGCCTGCTGGGTATGAGTATTAGTTAAGGGGTCTTTATTCCAGCCTCCCCCAAGTCCCATACAACCAAATATGAGCTTGCTAACATTAGGTAAATATTTTGCCAAAGGAGTGTCATGCATGCCGGCTATCCTTAATTAATTACAAGTAGCTTACTGTAACAAAAACAGTCGATAAAAACCTATCCCTATAAATTAAGCATAAAAAAAGCGCAGTAAACTGCGCTAATCGGTTGGATTTTAAAATTGATGTTAGCCAACAAGTGCTAATAAAATACCTGCTGCAACTGCACTGCCTAGTACTCCGGCAACATTTGGCCCCATTGCATGCATAAGTAAAAAGTTATGTGGATTGCTCTCAAGGCCTACTTTATTTACTACGCGTGCCGCCATGGGTACAGCCGATACTCCCGCAGCACCTATTAATGGATTAATCGGCGTTTTAGATATTTTATTTAACCCTTTCGCCATAAATACGCCAGATGCCGTACCAATTGCAAAAGCCAGTGCGCCAAGCACTAAAATACCAATCGTCTCAACAGTTAAAAACTTATCTGCAGCAAGCTTTGAGCCTACAGCTAAACCTAAAAATATAGTTGTAACATTGATGATTTCGTTTTGAGCACTGTTACTTAATCTATCAACAACACCCGACTCTCGCATTAAGTTACCTAAACAAAACATACCAACCAGAGGTATCGCCGCAGGTAAAAACATTGCTGTTAAGCTAAGTACCATTAACGGAAAAATAATTTTCTCTTTTTTAGATACTTTACGCAGCTCTGGCATTTTTATTTGGCGCTCTTCAACCGTGGTTAATGCGCGCATAATTGGCGGCTGAATAATTGGCACTAATGCCATATACGAATAAGCAGCTACCGCAATCGCACCTAACAAGTCGGGTGCCAGTTTAGAGGCTAAAAATATAGCGGTTGGGCCATCAGCTCCACCAATTATCGCAATAGCCGACGCATCTTGCAGGCTAAATTCAAAACCAGGTACATAGTTAAGTAAAATAGCGCCAAACAGTGTAGCAAAAATACCAAACTGTGCAGCTGCACCTAATAGCAACATACGAGGGTTAGCAATTAGCGCACTAAAATCAGTTAACGCGCCTACTCCCATAAATATTAATAGTGGAAAAATACCGGTATCAATACCTACATAATACACATAATGCAGTAAGCCGCCGGGGTCGGATAAACCAGCCACCGGAATATTAGTTAATATTGCACCAAAGCCGATAGGTAATAATAATAGGGGCTCAAATTTTTTGGCTATTGCCAAAAACAATAATAAACAGCCTACCGCAATCATAATCAACGCTGGAAATGTAAAGTTAGCAATGCCTGTGGCATGCCAGAGGTTTAAAATACCATCCATCCTCTATTTACTCCTAAGCTAATGCAATCATAGCGTCGCCGGTAGTTACAGCATCGCCTTCACCAACTAACACTTCAGCAATTGTTCCGGTGTGCGTAGCGCGTATTTCAGTTTCCATTTTCATGGCTTCCATAATAATCACTACATCACCTTCATTCACAACTTGCCCTGCTTTTACCTTTATCTTAAAAATATTACCGGCTAAAGGGGCGTTAAGTGTTTCGCCTGATGCAACCGAAGCAGACTGAGGAATATGTTCTGAGTCTTTTAATGTAACTTCTTTAAGCTCGCCGCCTTGAGCTACAACAACGTCGTAAACCTTACCGTCTACTTTTACGCTGTATTGCTCAGCTTTAACGCTGTTGTTATTTGAAGCTGATTTAGAGGGAGCTTTATTACTTTTATCTTCAACACAAGGAACTGGCTCAAATGCATCTGGGTTGTTACGGTTTTTAATAAACTTCAAACCAACCTGTGGGAATAACGCATACGTTAGTACGTCATCAATTTGCTCATCAGCAAGAGTTAAACCTTGCTCTTGTACTTCTTTTAATAATTCAGCCTCAAGCGTTGCAAGCTCAGGTGCAATATTATCTGCAGGACGACAAGTAATTACCTCTGCTCCATCAAGCACACGCTCTTGTAGCTCTTTATTCATAGGTGCTGGTGTTAGGCCATATTCACCTTTTAATACGCCAGCTGTTTCTTTAGTAATTGTTTTATAGCGCTCACCCGTTAGTACATTAAGTACCGCTTGAGTGCCTACAATTTGCGACGTTGGTGTTACTAAAGGTAAAAAGCCAAGATCTTCACGTACACGTGGGATCTCAAGTAAAACTTCATTAAGCTTATCTGCTGCGCCTTGCTCTTTAAGCTGGTTTTCCATGTTAGTTAACATGCCACCAGGTACTTGCGCGAGTAAAATACGGCCATCAACCCCTTTTAAGCTACCTTCAAATGCCGCGTATTTTTTACGTACATCTCTAAAGTAAGCAGCAATTTCTTCTAGGTGATTTAAATCAAGCTCAGTATCACGCTCAGTCCCTTCAACTATCGATACAATAGTTTCAGTTGCGGTGTGTCCGTAAGTCATACTCATAGATGAAATTGCGGTATCAAGCATATCAATGCCTGCATCAATCGCTTTTTGATAAGTCGCAGTACTTAAACCTGTTGTGGCGTGGCACTGCATTGCAATTGGAATAGATACAGTTTCTTTTAGTGCTTTAATTAGTTTTTCAGCATCGTACGGCTTTAATAAACCCGCCATATCTTTAATACAAATTGAATGACAGCCTAAATCTTCCAACTGCTTAGCTAGCGTTAACCACATATCAAGCGTATGAACAGGGCTTACTGTATAAGAAATAGTCCCTTGGGCATGTGCGCCTACTTTTATAGCCGCTTTAATTGCCGTTTCAAGATTACGTACATCGTTCATTGCATCAAATATACGAAATACATCAACGCCATTTTTATGGGCACGCTCTACAAATTTTTCTACTACATCGTCAGCATAATGGCGGTAACCTAATAAATTTTGACCGCGTAATAGCATTTGCTGTTTAGTATTTGGCATCGCTTTTTTTAGTGCGCGAATACGCTCCCAAGGATCTTCACCTAAATAACGAATACACGAATCAAACGTAGCTCCACCCCACGACTCAATAGACCAATAACCTGCATCATCAAGCTTTTTTGCAATCGGTAGCATATCGTCAAGGCGCATACGAGTTGCTAACAATGATTGATGCGCATCACGTAGTACCAGTTCTGTTAATTTTAATTTAGCCATTTAAGTGCTCCTTTAATTATTGTTTGTTTTGTACTGAGCAATGGCAGCACTAATTGCGGCGATGTGCTCATTAGGCACACCTTGTGATTTAAAAGACGGTGTTCTGGCAGGCATTGCAAGCTCAGGCTCTGCAAAGCGAGATACCAGCTTAGACATAACCGTAACGCAGGTAATTAATAATGACAGAAACACAAACACCCCCACCATACCGGTTAGCATTAAGTTGCTTGCTGTTGTAAGTAAAGCAGTGATATCCATTTTCCTCTCCTATAAAACTTATACCGAAATAAAAATAAAAAATCATTTTACGTAAATAATTATTCACCGAATAATAACAAAAAACAGTGTTTTGTCTATAGCCTGTAAATTGGTAAAACCAATTTAAACAAAACTAACATGCTATTAATTAACTTAACACTACAAAAAGGACTAGATACGCGCTATTACATAGATAATAAAAATAGTGAATATAAATAAAAGTTATATAGGCGACCTAAAAACCGTTAATAATGCACTTAAAGTAAAGCGTTAACAGTTCTATTAGCATAAAGTAATTTCACCACTGGCAATTGGTCTTACCAAATATATTTGTTAATTATTCAACCATTTAAATAGCCGCTGTTATTAAGCCCGCTATGCTCGCAAGTCTCGAACTGCAATTTAATAGCTCTTAAACTCCATTCTAAAAATCAATATGCGCTAACTTCTCTTATAAAAAACTAACATCCATAATCACTTGTATCAGTATGAATAAATTACATAGCAAAGCGTAAAACTTACCATTGAGTGCACGCTGAAATAACACAAACAAAAGCAAACCATTGATTTAAAAGCAAAAAAACAATGGCACGTAACTCGCATCATATCCATTGAGCAAATTTGATAAACCAAGGAGAATACAATGTTACGCTGGACAATCACTTTTTTAGTAATTGCTTTAATTGCTGCAGTGTTAGGTTTTGGTGGTATAGCAGGCGCCGCAGCGGGTATTGCAAAAATTATATTTTTTATATTTTTAATACTTTTAGTTATATCTTTAGTATCGGGTGCCCTACGTGGCAAAAAGCCCTAGGTAACAAACTAAAGTTTTAAACTAATTAAAAATCATTTAAATCAAAATTTACAAGGAATTACATTATGAATTCGACAACTTTAAGAGCAGCACTAATTGGCCTATTCGCAAGTTTATTTATTATGGGCTGTGAAGATAACCACGCAGAAGATGCTGGTGAACGTATTGACGAAGCAGTAACTGACGTGCAAAACAAAGTTGAAGATGCATGTGAAGAAGTAAAAGAAGGTGTAAATGCAGAAGAAACTAACTGTTAATTCTTCTAATTTATTAAAAAAACGGCTCTAAAATGAGCCGTTTTTTTATGTGTGTAATAAAATAATATCTAAATTAAAGGTTGGATCTGATAAATAATAAACGCCAATATCTTTATCTATTATGCAGTTATTTATTATATAACTGCGCATTTACTGGTTAGCTTGTTAAAATGCATATAACTATGTTTTAAGAACTTCTATATGACACTTACAACAACCTACACGCTTGATAAGCCTTATTTTTATGAGTGCTTTGACGAATCAGTTGCGCATAGCAAGCGCGCGCAACCAAAATACTTTTTATTGGCGCTATTAGTAGCACTCGGTTTATTTGGAATTTATGGTTTAGACGATCATTACCTAGGATCTTTTCTGATCATGGTTGCGGTACTCGAATGTATTGCCTTTTATTATCGCCGTCCTTGGTGGGTTACTAGACAAATGCTAAGCAAAGCCTCGGGGTCTGAGGTCACCCTTACCTTTGACGAAGAAGGGATTAAATCGAGTAACTTTTATAAAAACACCCAACTTCTGTGGTCAGATATTAACGAAGTTATAACCACAGAGCGCGGCATACTATTAAAAAACAAAAAAGGTATGCAGTATATATCCAAGCACATATTAACTGCCGAAACACTTAATTTTATACACAAAAAAGCCACTCAGTGAGTGGCTTTTGGCAATAACTCAGTATGTAACTAAGTTATATACATTGCTGATTAAGCATTGCCAGGTTCAGGGTTAGACTTTTCAGCTTGAATACGCATGTAAATTTCTTCACGATGCACTGAAACGTCTTTTGGTGCGTTAACACCGATTCGAACTTGATTCCCTTTAACACCTAGAACAGTAACGGTTACTTCGTCACCGATCATTAGGGTTTCACCTACTCTACGAGTTAGTATTAGCATTCTTTTGCTCCCTTGTTCCAATAAAATTATAAGATTCCGCTAAAACATTTTAATGAAAATTAGACTAAAAAGTAAGTAAAACCTATCAATCTATTCATTTTCTGTTAAAAATATCTTATGTAATGCACGAACAGCCAACTCTAGGTATTTTTCATCTATTAAAACCGATATTTTAATTTCTGATGTAGACACTAAAATAACATTAATATTTTCTGCAGCTAATGCATCAAAAAATAAACTAGCAACACCCGAATGTGACTTCATACCCATACCAACAGCAGACACTTTAGCGACTGTTGTTAACCCAAAAATATTTTGTGCTGTTAACTGAGCTTGCTGCTCTGTTAAAACGTCTAATGCGTGTAAATAATCATTTGTGTGTACAGTAAAAGCATAGTCTACTTTGTCAACATTATGATTAACTTGATTAATCATATCTATTTCGATGCCATTATCTGCAAAAAGTTTCAAAATCTTTGCAAGATATCGTGTACCACTAAGTACACCCTCTACATTTATTAAACATTCATCACGATTAAACGCAATACCCGAAACGACATTACCAGGCATATCGCTCTCCTCAAAACTAATCAATGTACCAGCATCAGGGTAAAAACTTGATAGCACCCTAAGTGGCACATTGTGCTTTCCTGCCGCTTCAACTGAACGAATATGCAATACTTTAGCCCCTAAACTTGCTAACTCTAGCATTTCAGCAAAGGTAACTTGGCTCATTCGTCGTGCATTAGGTTCAACACGAGGGTCTGTAGTATATACGCCGTTAACGTCGGTATAGATCTGACATTCGTCAGCTTTTATTGCTCCAGCAATTTCAACCGCCGAAGTATCGGTACCGCCACGCCCTAATGTAGTTACATTTCCTTCAATATCACGGCCCTGAAAACCCGCAATAATTGCAATACGGTTATGCTCAAGCTCATGTTTTAAACGCGTTGCAGCTACATCTGTAATACGGGCTTTGCCAAACATATTATCGGTTAAAATATTAACCTGATCGGCTAATAAACTCACAGCAGAATGACCGCGTTTAATAATAGCCATAGCTAATAAAGCCACCGAAACCTGCTCGCCGGTGCTAATTAATACGTCAAGTTCACGGCTACTTGGCCGAGTATCTATTTGTTTGGCGAGATTAATTAAGCGGTTGGTTTCTCCCGACATAGCCGAGAGCACTACAACCACTTGATGGCCTTGTTGTTTAGTTTTAACAACAAGGTCGGCAACCGCTTCAATTCGCTCTATTGAACCAACTGAAGTGCCACCGAACTTTTGAACAATAAGTGCCACTTAAGCTTGTGTTTTCTCAGTAAACCAAGCTGTTACACTGTCTAATGCTGCAGTTAGGTTTTCTGGCTCAGAGCCACCCGCTTGTGCCATATCTGGACGGCCGCCACCTTTACCACCTACTTGGCTGGCCATATGGTTAACTAGCTCACCGGCTTTAACTCTACCGGTTAAATCTTTAGTTACACCTGCAATTAAGCTCACTTTATCATCGCTTGCAACACCTAGTGCAATAACACCCGAGCCAATTTTGTTTTTAAGATCATCAACCATACCACGTAACGCTTTTGACTCAGTGCCCTTAACGTTGGCTATTAATAGCTTAATACCGTTAATTTCTACTACTGAATCAAGTAATGAGGCACCCGCAGCACTTGCTAGCTTATCGTTAAGTTGCGCAATTTGTTTTTCTAGCTGTTTTGATTTATCAAGCAGCGCAGTTACTTTTTCAAGTACTGACGCGCTGTCGGCTTTAACTACAGCAGCTACATCATTTAGCTTTTGCTCTTGCTCACTCACGTAGGCAATCGCGTCAGCGCCGGTTACCGCTTCAATACGACGAACACCCGCAGCAATACCGCTTTCAGATACTATTTTGAATAAACCAATATCACCTGCGCGTTCAACATGTGTACCACCACAAAGCTCAATAGAGTAGTCCCCAATAGTAACTACACGTACTTCGTCATCGTATTTTTCGCCAAATAGCGCCATTGCACCTTTTGCTTTAGCGTCATCTATTGCCATAAGCTCGGTACTTAACGCAAAGTTACAACGAATTTCATCGTTTACTACACGTTCAATTTCGCGTAATTCTTCTTTGGTAACAGCTTCAAAATGTGAAAAGTCAAAACGCAAACGCTCTGCTTGAACTAGCGAGCCTTTTTGACCTACATGTTCGCCTAATAATTGGCGCAGTGTTTCGTGTAATATATGCGTCGCAGTATGGTTTTTCTTGATGCGTTCGCGGCGTGCGTCATCAATTGTTGCTTCTACTTTATCGTTAAGACCAATACGGCCTTGTACTATACCGTGGTGTGCAAATGCATTACCTAATTTAGTCGTGTTAGTTACTGTAAACTCGCCACCAGCAACGCTAATTACACCTGTATCACCAACTTGGCCGCCCGACTCTGCATAAAATGGCGTACGGTCTAGTATTACAATGCCTTTTTGGCCATCTTCTAGTAATGAAACCGACTCACTGCCAGCAAACACTTCAACCACAGTCGCACTATGGCTAGTGGTGGTGTAACCTTTGTAAGTTGTTTGTTTGTCTGACTTTAATTGATCGTTATAATCGGCACCAAATTTACCGGCCTGCTGCGCTGTTTTACGCTGCACCGCCATGCACTCTTCAAAGCCTTTATTATCAATCGTCATTTGACGCTCACGCGCCACATCTGCAGTTAAATCCGCAGGAAAGCCATAAGTATCGTAAAGTTTAAATACTAAGTCGCCAGGAATTACATCACCTTTAAGGTCGCTTAAGCTTTCTTCTAAAATAGCTAAACCACGCTCTAGCGTTTTACCAAACTGCTCTTCTTCAATGCGTAATACTTTTTCAATAATTTCTTGCTGCTTTGCAAGCTCTGGGTACGCTTGGCCCATTTGCTCAATAAGTGCAGCTACTAATTTATAGAAAAAGGCACCTTGTGCACCTAACTTATTACCATGGCGAACAGCACGGCGAATAATACGACGTAGTACATAACCACGGCCTTCGTTAGATGGCATAACCCCGTCAGAGATTAAAAATGCACACGAACGAATATGATCCGCCACTACGCGTAGTGATTTATCGTCCATGTCTTGTGCGTTAGTAACACTTGCAGCAGCGGCAATTAAGCCTTTAAATAAGTCAATTTCATAGTTTGAATGAACGCCTTGTAAAATAGCAGCAATACGCTCAAGCCCCATACCTGTATCAACCGATTGCTTAGGTAGTGGCAGCATAGTTCCGTCGTTTTGACGGTTGTACTGCATAAATACTAGGTTCCAAATTTCGATAAAGCGATCGCCATCTTCCTCAGGTGATCCTGGAGGGCCGCCCCAAATATGCTCGCCATGGTCGTAAAATATTTCAGAACACGGGCCACACGGACCGGTATCACCCATTGACCAAAAGTTATCTGCAGTGGCAATTCTAATAATGCGATCTGCAGGTAAGCCTATATCGTTAGACCAGTAGTTAAACGCTTCTTCATCGTCATGGTAAATAGTAACTAACAGTTTTTCTTTAGGTAGCTTTACTTCCTCTGTTAAAAACTGCCACGCAAATTTAATCGCGTCTTGCTTGAAGTAATCACCAAAACTAAAGTTACCTAACATTTCAAAAAATGTATGGTGACGCGCAGTATAACCAACGTTTTCTAAATCGTTATGCTTACCGCCAGCACGTACACAGCGCTGCGAGCTAGTCGCACGCGTATAAGGGCGGCTTTCTGCGCCTAAAAATACATCTTTAAATTGCACCATACCGGCATTGTTAAATAACAAAGTGGCATCGTTACCCGGTATAAGCGAGCTTGAAGGAACAACTTGATGTTGTTTGCTGGCAAAAAAGTCTAAAAACTGTTGTCTAATTTGTGCGGTAGTCATGTGCTGCATGTGAAGGTCTCACCCGTATTTACTGTGCTTGCATTGCAAAATCGATTTCATCGTAGCTAAAGCCTCTATACATTAGGTAGCGCACGCGCTTGGCCTTGTCTTTGTACTCGAGGTCTGCCGGTGTATTTGAATATTTTTTATTGTACGCATCCTGCGCCAGCTCAAACCAATCTACTTCAAGCTCTTCAATTACTTTTTCAAGTAATGAACGGTCAATCCCTTTGCCCATAGCTTCGCTTTGAATGCGCCTTAAGCCATGGCATTTAAATATGTGTTTTCTAACAAAGCCTTCACAGTAACGTTGCTCGTTTACAAAATTGTGCTTTTCGCACCAATCAAGCAAGGTTTCGATAAACTCATCTGTGGCTTCTTTTTTTTGTAATTTAAACGTTAATTCTCGGCGTGAATATTCTTGCCTTGATAACAACCAAAGTACATAGTTTTTTAATTTCTGCTTTAACTTATCATCCATTAAGCGTCAAAACGCCCACTAGACTCACTACTTAATGGCGTAATATTGCTATCGTCACTTGGTGGTACAACCGGCATAAAAATAGCTTGATAAGATACAAAAAAGCTAATGTAGCAAATAGGCATTAAAACCAACAAGGGTAAGAACGATAAAAACATCGAAAGCACTATAAATAACCCGCAAATAATAGCATAAACGCTTAGCGGTAAAATATTATAATAAAACACCATAAAGGAGTTTTTAAGAGCGCTAAAAATACGCTGTTCTTTATTAAAGTAAACTAATGGAACCGCGTAAGCGAATGCAGTTAAATAAACAGACAACGCTAATAAAAATAGCACCACGCTTGCCATAGAAATACTCTCTAACATTTGGCTAATTGCTATATTAGGATCTAAATCTGGCTGCGCCATAACCGCAATTGCATCGGCAAATAAACCGTTTGCTAATAATGCCATTAAAATACCCGCACCCATTTGGTACAAAGCCAAACGCAGTAAACCTAAACGATTACCTTTAGTGGTAATGGGTTTGAGAATATCAGCGAGCATAATTTTACCGCCTTGCTGCTTAGTAAGCACAGCCTGATAAAATCCTGCGGTTAAAAATGGCGTAGCTAAAGCCGCTACCACTTGTAATAGCGGTAAAAATAACGACAACAGGCCAACAATACCAATAAATAAATGCATAAAAATAAAAGTAAGCGGCTGGGTTTTAAAAATAAGCCAGCCCGCTTTAAACCACTTTAGGGCAGCATCGGCCTTAAAAACTCGTAATTGTGTAGACATAGTTACTCTTAATTTAAGGTTTTTTAATTTTTTTGATATCTAACATGTGCGCGCCATGTTTAATTTTGGTTTCTAAATACGCTTTATTACCCGCAACACCGGCTTTA
This sequence comes from Pseudoalteromonas sp. 20-MNA-CIBAN-0454, assembly GCF_040308685.1. Lineage (NCBI taxonomy): Bacteria > Pseudomonadati > Pseudomonadota > Gammaproteobacteria > Alteromonadales > Pseudoalteromonadaceae > Pseudoalteromonas > Pseudoalteromonas sp. 20-MNA-CIBAN-0454. Next base: position 157,594 of record NZ_JBEOOB010000004.1, read on the forward strand.
ATGTGTGCGTGCGTACCCACAACCGAATCAACCGTAATACCAGCATCTCTTAGTGCATTTAGCTTTTTAGGGTTATTGGTCATTAATTTAACGTGGGGTAAATTAAGCGCATTTAGCATTAGCACCGCATCCGAAAAATCACGTAAATCATCGGCAAAACCTAAATGATTATTTGCCTCATAAGTGTTCATACCTTGCGACTGCAACACGTAAGCATCTATTTTATTATACAAACCAATACCACGACCTTCTTGGCGTAAATACAATAAAATACCGCCTTGCTCGTGCATCATTTCAATACACTCATTTAACTGCTCACCGCAATCACAACGCGACGAGTAAAATACATCACCCGTTAAACACTCTGAATGCATACGAATAAGCGGTACATCTTGCTCTGTATCAGCGTTGTTAAACACCATAGCAATATGTTCTTTGCCATCTTTTAAATCAGTAAACGAGATAATTTCAGCGGGAATATCACTGTTCTTGCCAACATTAAGCTGAACTCTTGCTCTTACTTGCGCCACGACAAATCCAAATATTTAAATAACTACGACACGATAATGAAGTGATATTATCACAAAAGAATACAAAAAGATCGAAATCCAAGGGTATTTATTGCAATTATATGGCGACGAGAAGCTTAATTATCAATGCATAATTACAATATATAATTCTCACTAAAGCCCTTACTGTTTACCTTTATTTACATCAATTCATGACTAATTATAAGTAAATTGTTAATGTGTTAAAAAGTATAATAATTATAATATGGAACATTATGAAACCACATAAACTCGCCTTACTGCTTAGCCTTAACCTTTCAGTTATTACTGCATCGGCTTTTGCAAGCGAAGCTACAAATGCAAACACTGCATTTTCTCAAGCGTACCAAAATTACTTAAGCGCCGTAGATACCAACGAAAACATACAACAAGCTGCCAAACTCGCTTACTCTTTAGGTGCTAAAGTATATGGCGATAACGCAGATAACACCGCAAATTTAGCCATTAATTACGCTAAAGCTATCAGCGGATTTAACCAGGAAGACGAAGCTAAACGCTACGAACTGTATAAACAGGCGTACAATATTTTAGCTAACAATCATGGTGAAAGCTCAGTCGAGACAATAGACGCCTTACTAGGTATGGCAAGCAATACTAAATCAGCGCGTCAGGCCGATAGCCAATTGGAACGTATAGTTGATATAGCAAAGGAGCTTAAAAAACCAAGATTTGTAGCCGACATGCAATTTGCTGCAGCCTCTTTGTTAGTTAAAAAGTTTGTGCCAGAAAAATACCGTTCTGCTAAACACTACGCCGAAGAAGCTGACGAGTATTACCAAGCAAACTTACCTGAAAACGCTGTAGAGCGTATCAAATCAGATTTTTTAATGGCCTCGTTTGATGAAGGTCGTAAAAAATATGATTCAGCAATTACAAGGTTAAACCGCATAGTCACCGTATTTGATAATAACTTAAGCTACGATCACAGCGCCGAGCTAAGCGCTCACTCTAAGCTTATAGCACTATACGAAAAGCAAGGCGAAAGTGAGCAAGCAACTAAGCACTGCTTAGCTATTGCTAAAATGGTGCCTTGGGAAGAAAGCCAAGAACAAACCCCGCTTTATCGTGTTAATCCTGACTACCCTATGGGCAAAGCACGCCAAGGTAAAGATGGCAGTGTAGTTATGGAGTTTGAAGTAGACACCGCAGGCTTTGTTAAAAACGTGAGTGTGCTTGATTCAAATGGCGGCGTAACTTTTGAGCACTCGGCAAAAAAAGCGGTAGAGCAATGGCGCTATGCTCCTAAATTTGAAGATGGCATACCTGTAACAGCAAAAACCCAAGTACGGCTCGACTTCAAAATTAACCGATAACTTAGTGAACTACCCAGCGACTAAAGATCACAGGGTTTTCTCGCTAAGTAATCATAAATTTTCTAATAAAAAAGGCGCAATTTAGCGCCTTTTTTATTCACTGTAACGCACAAGGCCATTACTTAAATATTGGGGGTTAATTTAGCTAATATTTTATCACTTGCTGCTTCAATTAAATCTAGCACCTTTTCAAAACCATCGTCCCCACCATAATAAGGATCGGGAATAGCACTTACAGCCTGCTCACCAAACTCTAAAAACAGTGCAAGCTTATACTGTAAATGTGCTGGGCAACGCTGAGTTAAATCGGCTAAATTTTGTTTGTCGGCGGCTAAAATCAAATCGAATTCAGTAAAATCACTACTGCGCACTTTACGCGAATAAATCCCTTTGAAGCTGTAACCTCGTTTTTCGCCCGCCTGCATAGATCGGCTGTCTGGTGAATTGCCTTCGTGATGACCTATAGTACCGGCCGAATCAACTTTAACGGCAATACCTAACTGCTCAGCACGTTTTTTTAATACCGCTTCAGCTGTAGGCGATCGACAAATATTACCTAAACACACAACCAGTATTTTTTTCATAGAGCCTCCCTCTAAACTAAACGCTATTAATTACTGAACTAAATAACCTTAAACACTATTGCATTGACGCAAGCATAGCCTGCTCATTTTGTAATAAAGTTTGCATTGCTGGTAATGCTTTTACACGCTCAAAAAGTGCAGCTAAATTTGGCCAGCGCTGTGCATTAATCTGCTCGCCCGCATGCTGCATATTGATTATTTGCGACGCAAACGCTATATCAGCAAGGGTTAACGCGTTACCTACAAAGTAATCATTATGACCTAGCACGCCTTCAAGGTAGTCAAAGTGCGGTGGTAACTGCTCATTCATAGCCAACTTTACTAAACTTTCATCACATACTTTTTGCATACCTAAATTAATTACTCGCTGTTGAAACACAGTAAAAGTAGTTAATGGGGCTAGTTCATAATCAGCGTATTTTTCTAACCAGCGTACCTGAGCAGTCTGCTCGACAGTGTCGCCAAGTAATGCTGTATTCCCTGTGTATTTATCATCAAGGTATTGGCAAATAACACTCGAATCAGCCAGCACTAAATCACCATCTTTAAGCGCTGGTATACGCCCTAATGGATTTAACTCAAAAAACCAAGCCGGTTGATTAAACGGCGACACTATTTCTAACTTATAATCTAACTGCTTTGCAGCCAAACACAGACACACCTTGCGTACATAAGGAGAAAGAGGTACGCCATAAACAATTAAACTCATGTTAAACCCTTATCAGAAGAAAAAAGCGCAACTAATACGCTAGTTAAAAAGCTATTTAATACTTAAAATCGTTTTAAAATTGCTTTAAAAGTTTTTTAAAATACTTGCATCATAGTCATTGGCATCAAGTGTTAAATTATACTTAGCCGCCACACTATCCAGCTCAGCTTGCTTAATTGCTAAGTCATCCATAGTGATTGTATTGTCATCGAGCTGCCATAACAATTTAGAGCCCGCGTAACTGTAATGAATAGCCAATAGCGCATCACTATTACCTTCACGCCCTGCTGCCTTTAATTTCGCCATTTTACGCGTTATTTTATTAAGCGCTTGTTTAAGCTCCCACACATACACCACTTCAATCATAAACGGATGCGTGCGGTATTTATTAAGTAACCACGCAAGCCCTAATGCGCTAATAACAACGCCCGTTACGTTCCAATGAAAGTGAGTGCCGCTCTCATCAGGAAACAAAGCAATCAGCGTTTGCGATATAGCTAAGCTCCCAACAGCTAAACCCACAGCACAACCGGCAATAACACGGTTTAAATGCTTACGATAACGCGCTTTATTTATTTCAATGAGTTGCATAACAGCCTAAAATTAAGTGAACAAAATATAACTGCCGCCATTGTAACTAAACAATCCACTTATCGAAAAATCTATTTGCGTTCTTTTTGATTTAACAACAGCATTAGTGCTATTAGCCCTCTGCAACGTTAGGAGCTGTTAATCAATGGTTAGCCAACGAATTAATTTGCACTGCGTCTAGATGCGTAGGATAGTAACCAAATAATCGCTGTAACTGTATAGGACTACCATGCTTAAACTACTATTTGCTTCAAGTTTAATTTTTTCTTCTTGCTCGGTTTTGAGTAAAAATTTAACAACCGAAGAGCAACGAATTGAAGCCGCTACCCACGCCATGCCTCAGGTGCTAATGGCCTTTGCTGATGAGGTGAATCAATTTGAACAGCAATGGAAAAGCCTTAACAACTTTCGGCATGCAACTGACTTAATCGCTGATTATTCAAGTCAATTATGGTTAAACGCCAAACAACGCATTGTTACAACTAAAAACTACGATGATCGCGAGCTTTACTGGGCACGATTACTTTCAAGTAAAATAATTCGCTCTGTTAAGCCAAAATTTACCCTCTCAGTCGCTGAGCAAAATAACCTTTTAACTCAGTTAGAAAAAGGCAGTCGCGGTCATAACGACCTCAGCTTTACTAAAGGCAGCACTAAAAAAATTATCCTTACCGGCTTTGACCCCTTTTTATTAGATAAAAACATAAATCAAAGTAATCCATCTGGAGTTGCAGCCCTCTTACTAGATGGTCAAGTAATTAACTACCAAGGCATTAGCGCTGAAATTAACACCGTTATGGTGCCCGTTCGTTATGCCGACTTTGATCAAGGTATAATCGAAGCACTCCTCGCGCCCTATTACGCCCTGAATAATGTCGATATGATTGTTACTGTAAGCATGGGTCGCAAAGATTTTGATTTAGAAAGATTTCCCGGTAAGCGCCGCAGCGTAACTGCCCCAGACAATGCCAATATTATATTTGGTGGGACACAAACAGCTCCCTTGCTCCCAAGTTTAAATAACCAGCCACTGCCAGGTAACGAATTTGTACAATTTAGCCTTCCCGTGGCAAATATGCAGCAAGCACAAGGGCCGTATAAGGTTATTGATAATCATAAAATCACTACCTTAGAAAAAACTTACGAGCCTGCAACACTTGCCGAGCTGCAAAATAGCATTGCCGTAAATGGCTCTGGCGGTGGATACCTGTCTAACGAAATTTCGTATCGCAGTATACGCCTTCGTAATCAACTTAATTCAACCATTCCAACAGGCCATATTCACACACCCAGAATTCAACAGTTTGAGCCGAAAACGGAAGCAAAAATAGTAAAGCAAATTACCGCAATGCTAGAGCACAGCTTAAATGCGTTGTAAGTAGCTGACTTGTCGGATGGCGCGGCTGCGCCGCTTATCCGACCTACGTATAAACAAAAAGCCTGCAAATTTGCAGGCTTTTTGTCATTCAAAATGAGTAATCATAAACGCGCTTATAAAACAATTATGCTCGTTACTAAGTAGGCTATAAGTGTCAGGCCACCAGCGAACAAGGCATAGGGTAGCTGGGTTTTAACGTGAGTGAGTAAGTCACAGCCTGAGGCGATAGCCGATACTGCGCTGGTGTCGGATATGGGCGAGCAGTGATCGCCAAATATACCGCCACCTAAAATAGCGCCTAATACCAACGACGGCGGCAAACCCAATGCTTGAATAAGCGGCACGCCAATAGGGATTAAAATTGCAAAGGTGCCCCACGATGTACCCGTAGTAAACGACATAACCGCACCGGTTAAAAACAGTGCCGGTACCACCAAGTAAATAGGGAGGTAATCGCCCACTAAAGATGCCACAAACACACCAGTGCCCAACTCTTTTAAGCTTGTTCCTAAAGTTAACGATAACAATACAATGCCTACTAGTGGCAGTAATTCGCCCATGCCTTTAAAGCCTGTTTCAACTAACTTATGGTGGCTAAATTGGCGTGATGCTAGCATTAAAAAGTAAGCTACAACTATGGCTAAAACGGTTGCATACAATACCGACTTTGAGCCACTACCTTCTGCCAATACACCGTTACCTGTGTAAAACATAAAGCCCACCATGCTAACAATCAGCGTAATAAGGGGCACTAACATAAAGCGTGCTTTAGAGCCTTTTACTTCTTCTTTTAAGTCAGTTGTTTGTAGCTCTAGTTTTTGCTCAGCTTGTTTCATTGGGCCATGTACTTTATCAAACGCAATGGTGTAAAAAACAATAACAAGCGTAATTATGGCGTAAAAGTTATAGCCTACGCTGCCCCAAAGTACCGATACAGCTGATTCACCTAACTCGTAGTTACTTAATAACCCCAGTACAAATGCGCCCCAGCCATTTAGTAATATTAAAATACATACCGGCGCACTGGTGCTATCGATAATATAAGCTAAGCGGGCGCGGCTCATTTTAAATTTATCGAATAATCCGCGCGATAAAATACCCGCAGTAAGTACACTCAGGTTTGACTCTATAAACACCGCAATGCCAGTAAACATAGTTAAAAAGCCAACTTGACGCTTACTTTTCGCTATACCTTTGTTCATTAACATATTAACGGTAGCGGCTACTCCACCCGACTCGCGAATGTAGGCAAGCAAAGCACCAATCAAAATACTAAAAATTAAAATACGGGTATTGCCGGGCGAGCTTGCTACGCTAACAATACGTTCAATAGTGTTTAAAAAGGTATTAAATACACTACTGCCCTCCCCCTGTAATGCGAGTAAAAACTCTGACGAAGCCACTGCAAGCAACAGCGCCATAATAACCTCTTTGCGCCAAAATACGACAGCAATGGCGATTAACGGCGGTAAAATAGAATACCAAGACATAAATTAACCTTTATTTTAGTGTGCTTATTTACGGGGTAAATATTTTACACTTTGTTATCTAGCTTAAGTTTTACAGTCAAAACCCATTTAAGTAAACCACTAAGCACATTGATATATGCTATTTATACTGTCAGTTTATTGATTTAATAACGCTTCGTATATTAATGAAACAACCGAGCCATATTGTGCAGTTTCATAATTTTTACCACTAAATTGATAACTTTTTTGCGAGCCTGTAATTGGCGTATGCCGCGCATTAGTTAATAAAATAATCGCTAAGTCGTAAACGGGATCAATTACCGTTACTGTGCCTGTCCAACCTGTATGCCCATAAGCCTGTGCGCTTGCGTAAGGGCCAAAGTGCCAACGCCTTGCTTGGTTATTACCAGCAAGCCTAAAGCCCAGCCCGTAGGTTTCATCGCTACTTTGTGGGGTTAAAAACTGCGCTAAAGCACTTGCACTAAAAAGCTGCTTATCGCCGTAACCACCATTATTTAATAGTAGCTGACAAAGTATGGCTAAATCTGGCGCATTACTAAATAACCCCGCGTGCCCTGCTACGCCACCTAGAGAATAGTACGCACGCTCGTCATGTACTTGGCCTTGTAAAACATGGGTGCGAATATTATCAAATTTGATTCGTCCGTCTCGCGTGTTACCACCCAGCTCTGTGGCGGCAAATTGCTGAGCATTAAAGCCTTTTTTAAGGGGGTTAAACACAGTGTTATGCAATTTTAATGGCGCATATACTTGTTGCTCTAGGTAATCGTCAAGTGAAAGACCGGTTATACGCTCAACCAATACTCCTAAAATCATGTAATCAATGTCTGAATAAACATGCTGCCCGAGCGATTTTTCGCTAAGTGGCACACTGGTAAGTAAGAGCTTTTTTGTAGTATGGCTATTTTGTGAGTAAAACACATCGCCATTGCTACTGTCTTTACGATGAAAATCAAACACCGGCGGATAGCCTGCGCTATGCGTGAGTAAATCTTTTACGCGTCGCTGCTCTCGACCATCGCCTTGATACTCTGGTAAATATAATTGCACTGGCTTATTAATATTTAATAGGCCTTCGCTTACTAACTTCATTAATGCAAAGTTGGTAGCAAATATTTTAGTATTAGAGGCTAAGTCAAATAAGGTATCGGTTTGCATTGGCTCTGGGCGTAATAGCATTAAATCATTTTGTTGATACTGTTTTGCATCGCCATAAGCAGTTAATTTAATTAACTCACCATTTTTTACTACCGCTAAAACAGCACCAGGAAAACCCGCTTTAATATCTCGCTCTATTAATGCATCTACCTCACTAAAATTAGCCTGCTGATGCGACGCTTTATTTAAAGTAGGAAACGCAAAGCGCAGCGTTAAACTTGCTCCCGCTGGTTGAATGTTTGCAACTTTAAAGGTGTTAACCCCGTTATGCGTTAGCTTAGCTAAACTATATTGGTACACAGTATTAGCGCCGAGCAATTGCTTAATATTAAGCAGTTGATTATTTATATAAATGTCGGCACTTTTAGCACTATGATTTTGAATTAACAGCTGCCCATGGCCTTTATAGGCTTTAAACGTGCCGCGATTATTTACATACTCACGGCTACTAGGGTTTGGCTCAGGAAAGGTAACAATTACTTGCGCATTAGGCAGCTCAACAAGTTTACTTTGCGTTAATAGCGCCTTGGGCTCGAGCGGCTCTACAGAGGAGCTACATGCCCCCAGCATAAAACTTAAAGCCACTATTAATAACTTTTTTATACTGTAATAATTTTTATTTTTTAAATATAAGTACATAAGCTGCCTTTTACTCATATAACAAATAAGGTGCTCTTTGCTGTTTAAATTGCATCAGGGCCGCCTGCCAAGTTTGCTTTATTTGTTGTGCCGATTGCCCCGCCTCAATAGCTAAGCGCAGCTTATCGGTACCTGCTAACTTATCCATAAAATCAGCGCGCTCAAAAAACGTAATATCATTATTATTAAGCTGCTTATAAGCACTTATTAAGTAGCTTAAATCTAACCCTTTAGTGGTGGCTTGGCGTAAGTCGAGCCCCTGCACAGCTTGGTTTTTAAATTTAGGGTTTAGGGCCGCGCCTTTAATAGCGCGCGGGGTAAAACTAAACTCTCCTAAAGCAATCGGTGAATACCCTATAACCTGAAACGCAAAATCGGTGCCTCTGCCAATACTAATTGGCGTGGCTTCAAAAAAGCACAAGGACGGATAAAGCGAAATAGCAGTATCATTTGGTAAATTAGGGCTTGGCTTTATCGGTAAACTATAGCTAGTTGCGCGTGTATAACCACTAACTGGGATCACATTAAGCTCTAAAACAGCTGCTTGATTTATCCAGCCTTCACCTTTGATCATGTTTGCAAGCTCGCCCACAGTCATACCATGAACTATAGGAATGGGGTGCATACCTACAAATGACTTAAATTGTGGCTCTAATATGGGCCCATCAACATAAGCAATATTTGGGTTTGGTCTGTCAAGTACAATAAACTCCACACCTTGTTCGGCAGCTGCTTCCATCATGTAATGCATAGAGCTTATATAAGTATAAAAGCGCACACCCACATCTTGAATATCAAAAATTATTATATCAACATCAGCTAAAACTTCAGCGCTCGGTTTTTTATTGTTGCCGTAAATGGAAATAAGTGGAATACCGGTTTTACTATCAACGGCATTTTTTACGTGCGCCCCCGCATCGTGATCGCCACGAAAGCCATGCTCAGGTGCAAATATTTTAGTTATGTTTACGTTTTTTTCCCGCAGGCTATCTACTAAATGGATTTGTTCTACTGTTGATGTTTGATTAACCACCAGCCCTACGCGCTTATTTTTTAACTGCGGTAAATACTTTGTGTATTGCTGCGCCCCCACAACAATTGAACCTTTAGCTTCATCAGCTTGTACGCTGAGTATTAAAGTAGCGCTAAAAATAAAAAACAACGTAATAAATAGGGTTTTAAACATACTGCAATATCCTTTTAAACAAGGCGTTTAAAGTAACATAGGTAATAAAAAAGAGCAGCTTTAGAAAGGTGTTAAGTAATTAGAACCTGCCGTTTCTCTCGCGAACAAATTCTCCGTTAACAGGGGTGGCAATCTACAATTTTCACTTTATTTTAGGCATAAAAAACCGACTCAAATGTCGGTTAATTATGAAAGTGGTGGGCACAGGACGTATCTTGTAAGAGTGAACCTGTGACCGCACGGTTCTCGGCCACACAATAATTTCACTTTATTTCAGGCATAAAAAAACCGACTCAAGTGTCGGTTAATGTATGAAAATGGTGGGCACAGGACGTATCTTGTAAGAGTGAACCTCCGAGTGCTCGGTTCTCGGCCACACAATAATTTCACTTTATTTCAGGCATAAAAAAACCGACTCAAATGTCGGTTAATGTATGAAAGTGGTGGGCGCAGGAGGATTCGAACCTCCGACCGCTCGGTTCGTAGCCGAGTACTCTATCCAGCTGAGCT